>DATAFX010000158.1:0-40656 GCA_036257195.1 Candidatus Methylomirabilota bacterium
CGGGACGCGCTGGCGTTCACCCAGACGCCGTGGCCTCCACGCTCCCGGCCGTAGGGGGGCCGCCTGCCTTCACAACGCGCGCCTGCGCGCGTCAGCATGGCTGAGCCGTGACTCGCGCTCATGCAGGAGACGCTCCGCGCGCGCCATTTTTTCGACGCGTGTCCACCACACGGACGACTGGGCCTCGCTTGATGGCCGTAAATGTCGACTGTAAAAGGCGAATTCGCATCAAGCGCTGTGCTTGTTCCCGTTCGAGGGCTTGTGTTATCTTCGATGCCGAGATCGAGTCCGTCCCAGGAGGGGTTGACTAGATGCTATTTACCTTAGTTGCTGGTTTCTTTTCAAACGACATGGCTATTGACCTCGGGACGGCCAACACACTCGTCTACGTGAAGAGCGAGGGCATCGTGCTCAACGAGCCCTCGATCGTCGCGATCCACCAGGCGGACAACACCGTGCTCGCCGTCGGCAAGGAGGCGAAGGCGATGCTCGGGCGAACGCCGGGCAACATCGTGGCGATCCGCCCCCTCAAGGACGGCGTCATCGCGGACTTCGACGTGACGGAGAAGATGCTGGGCTACTTCATCCGTCGCGTGCATCGGCGACGCGCGCTCGTGCGCCCGCGCATCGTCATCGGCGTGCCGTCGGGGATCACGCAGGTCGAGAAGCGTGCCGTCCGGGACTCGGCCATGCAGGCCGGCGCCCGCGAGGTCTACCTGATCGAGGAGCCCATGGCCGCGGCGATCGGCGCCGGGATGCCGATCACGGAGCCGGGCGGGAACATGGTCGTCGACATCGGCGGCGGGACGACCGAGGTCGCCGTCATCTCCCTCTCGGGCATCGTGTACTCGCGCTCGGTGCGCATTGCCGGCGACGAGATGGACGAGGCGATCGTCCAGTACATCCGCAAGAACTACAACCTGCTCGTGGGCGAGCGCCGGGCGGAGGAGATCAAGATCAGGCTCGGCTCGGCGTACCCGATGGGCGGGGAGCGCCGGACGATGGAGGTCAAGGGCCGCGACCTGATCGACGGCATCCCGAAGACCATCGTGATCGGCGACGACGAGATCCGTGAGGCCCTTCGGGAGCCCATCATGACCATCGTGGACGCCGTGCGGACCGCGCTCGAGCGGACCCCGCCCGAACTCGCGGCGGACATCGTCGACAAGGGAATCGTGCTCACGGGCGGCGGCGCCCTGCTGAAGGGTCTCGACCTGCTGCTCCGCCAGGAGACCAACCTGCCGATCACGGTAGCGGAAGACCCCCTCTCGTGCGTGGCGCTCGGGACGGGCAAGGTCCTGGACGAGCTCGATCTCTTGAAGAAGGTCGCCATCCCGACCTGATCGATCCAGAGGCTCCGGCGTGCTCGATCTACTGGTCCGATACCGGAAGTACTCGATCCTGGGAGTCGTCGTGGTGGTCGCCGTCGCGCTCCTGACCGTCCAGCAGACCCGCCCGGGAGAGGGACTCTGGATCGCCGAAGGGATCGCCGCGGTGACGGCGCCGGTGCAGACGGCGTTCGCGCGGGTTCACCGCGGAGCCGCGTCGCTCTGGGCCGGGTACCTCGACTGGAAGCATCTGCGTGCCGAGGTGGCCCGCCTGCGGGCGGAGACCGTGGCCCTCCGGCTCCGTCAGCTCCGTCAGGAGGCGCTGGAGGTCGAGAACGAGCGCCTCAGGAATCTGGCCACGCTCCGCGAGCGACTGCCCGAGCGGACCCTCGGCGCGGAGGTCGTGGCGCGCGACTGGAACGGGTTCACCCGGGGCCTCACGATCGACCGCGGGCGCACCGACGGCGCCGAGCGGCTGTCGGCCGTCATCGTGACGAGCGGGGTGGTGGGACGGGTGGCGGTGCTCCGTCGCCAATCGGCCATCGTGCAGGTCCTCACTGACCCCGCGTCGAGCATCGGTGGTGTCGTGCTGCGTACGCGAGCCCAGGGTCTCGTGGAGGGGGTCGCGGGCGGGCGGCTCCGGATCAAGCTCGCGGTGAGCGAGGAAGCGCTCCAGCCCGGCGACCTCGTGGTGACATCGGGGATCGGGGAGCTGTTTCCCAAGGGCCTGCCCCTCGGGCGGGTGCTGCGCGTGTACTCGCCGACCGGGCTCTTCCGCACGGCCGAGCTCGAGCCCGCCGTGGATCTCACGAGCGTCGAGGAGGTTCTCGTGCTCCCGCGCGGAACGGGCGGGGACCTCGCCCCGGCGTTCCCGGAGTCCTGAGCGGTGCGCCTGCCCCTTTACGTGCTGGCCGTCAGCGGGGGGGCGCTCGTCCAGTGCACCGTGGTCCCCGTGGTCGGCGTCGGCGGCATCGTTCCCGACGTGCCGGTCGTGCTGACCGTGCTACTGGCGCTACGCTACGGCGCCGAAGCGGGGTGCCTCACGGGCTTCGCGCTGGGGCTCGCCCAGGATGCGGTGGCGGGCGGGCCGCTCGGTCTGCACGCCCTGTCCAAGGCGCTCTTGGGTTTCGCGGCCGGGGACCTGCCCCGCTGGGTTCTCGTCACGCGGCCGATCGTGCCCGTGGGGCTCGCCGTCCTGGCCACGATCGTCGACGGTCTCGCGCGCTTCGCGCTTCTCCAGCTCTTCCAGTACCCGGCGCCGCTCGGCGAGATCTTCACGCGCGTCATCGTTCCCCAGGCGGGGTACAACGGTATCGTGGCCGCCGCCGCGCTCGCCTGGCCCGCCGGCCGGCTGCTGTCGCGCGGATGATCCGCTCCCGGCCCGCGCCCGTCGCTCCGCGGCTCCGGCTCCGGCTCCTGGCGACCGGGCTGGGCCTCGCCTTCCTGGCGGTCGCCGGGCAGCTGGCGAACCTCCAGATCCTGAGCGGCGAGCGGATGGCGGCGCTCTCGGACCGGAACCGCCTGCGGCTCCGGCCCATCGTGGCCCCTCGGGGGATCCTGTTCGACCGCGCGGGGCTGCCCCTGGTCGACAACCGGCCGGCATTCACGCTGGTGGTGGTGCCCCGCGACGTCCCCGATCTCGACGCGCTGGTCGGGCGGCTGGCCGAGCTTCTTGCCGTCCCGGTGAGCGAACTCAAGGAGCGGCTCGCGCGGGTCTCGTCGGACTCTCCGTGGCCGATCCGCCTGTCGCGGGGGCTCACGCTCGACGAGGTCGCGCGCATCGAGGAGTGGCGACTCGATCTGCCCGGCGTCACGGTCGAGGTCGAGCCGCAGCGCGCCTATCCCGGGGTCCGTTTCGCGGCGCATCTGCTCGGCTACGTCCGGGAGGCCTCCGACCAGGACCTGGGGCGGAACGGCATGCGCCGGGGCGACCTCGTCGGGCAGACCGGCCTCGAGCGGCTGCACGACGGGCACCTCCGAGGGCGAGATGGAGGCGAGCAGGTCGAGGTCGACGCCTACGGGCGCATGATCCGGATCCTCGACAGGCAGGAGCCGGTGCCGGGCGCCCACATGTGGACGACCATCGACCGGAGGATCCAGCAGGCGGCCGAGGACGCGCTGGGCGCGCGCGCCGGCGCCATCGTGGTGATGGACCCACGCAACGGCGACGTCCTCGCGCTGACCTCCCATCCCGCGTATCCCGTGGAGCGGTTCTCGCGTCCGCTGGACCGCGAGACCTGGCTCGCGCTCGTGCAGGATCCGACGCGGCCGCTCCTGAACCGCGCCGTCCAGGGCATCTACCCGCCGGGCTCGCTGTTCAAGATCGTCGTCGCCGCCGCCGCGCTGCAGAGCCAGGTCATCACGCCATTCGACCGGCTGTCGTGTCCACGGCAGTGGGTCTTCGGCGGGCGGCCGTATCACAACTGGGAAGACCACGACCGTGGCGCCCTCACGCTCCACGAGGCGCTGCAGTTCTCCTGCAACACGTACTTCTACCAGCTCGGCTTGAAGCTCGGGCCCGAGAAGATCGTGCAGATGGCCGGGGCGTTCGGCCTGGGGCGCGTGACGGAGAGCGGACTGACCGGCGAGCGGTCCGGGCTCGTGCCATCGCCGGCGTGGAAGCGCGAGACGCTCAAGGACAAGTGGCACCCGGGCGACACGGTGAGCCTGTCGATCGGTCAAGGGCTGATCACCGTCACGCCGCTGCAGGTCGCGCGCATGATGGCGGCCGTCGCGAACGGCGGCACGCTCTGGAAGCCCCGCCTGGTGGATAGGGTCGCGACGGCCGACGGACGGCTCCTCCACGAGGAGGCGCCCGAGATCCAGGGTCGGGTCGAGATGGCCCCGGTCATCTTCGAGTTCCTGCGTGAGGCGCTCGGCGCGGTGGTCGCCGAGGGCACGGGCAAGCAGGCGAGGGTGCCCGGCGTGACCGTCGGCGGAAAGACCGGCACTGCCCAGACCCACGAGTTCCGGAGCGACGCCGACCGCAAGCGGCGAGACCAGGACCATGCCTGGTTCGCGGGCTTTGCCCCCCTCGACGAGCCGCAGGTGGTCGTCGTCGTGTTCGCCGAGCGGGCGGGCCTGGGCGGCCAGGTCGCCGCGCCGATCGCCCGCGAGGTTCTGAAGGCCGTGTTCCTCGAGAAGGTCGCCCGCGCGGATCTTCCGAGATGACGGCGCCCACCGTGCCCGCGGGTCCGGACGGCCAGGGGCGCTCGGCCATGCGGCGCGCGTCCCGCCGAGAGGCCTGAGCGGTGCTGCGCGTCGACCGACGACTTCTGGTCCAGTTCGACTGGCAGCTCTTCGGCCTCGCCGGCTGTCTGATCGTCGCCGGTCTGGTGACCGTCTCCACCCTCGTGCCGCGGCTCGGGGCTCGCCAGCTGATCGCCCTCGGGATCGCGACGGTGGCGGCGATGGTCGTCCTCGCGGTCGACTACCGCACGCTGGCGCGCTGGGCGTGCTGGGGCTATGGCCTGGGGCTCGTGACCCTGCTCGGCGTCTTGCTGGTCGGGCGTGCCGCCATGGGCGCGCGTCGCTGGATCGCCGTGGGCCCTGTCAGCCTCCAACCGTCGGAGCTGTTCAAGCTGGCATTCATCGGGACCCTGGCGGTCTACCTGGCGTCGCGCGAGTCCTCCCGGCCCGGCTGGGACCGCCTGATCGTTCCGCTGGCCCTGACGCTCCCAGCGGTCGCCCTGATCGTCAAGCAACCCGACCTGGGAACGGCTCTGACGCTCCTGCCGGTGGCCGCCGCTCTCATCCTCGTCGGCGGCGCCCGCTGGCGCCATCTCGGTATGCTCGCCGGCTGCGGCCTCGCGGTCCTGCCGGTCTTCTGGTTTCTTCTCCGCGATTACCAGCGCGAGCGGATCCTCGTGTTCATCGACCCATCGCGTGATCCGCTCGGCAGCGCGTGGAACGTGATTCAAGCCAAGATCACCATCGGCTCCGGCCAGCTGGCGGGAAAGGGGCTCTTCGGAGGTACCCAGAGCCGTCTCGCCTTCCTGCCGGAGCGCCACACCGACTTCGTGTTCGCCGCCTTCGCGGAATCGTGGGGGTTCCTCGGGGCCATGGGGCTGCTCGTCGTGTACGTCCTGCTCGTCCTGCGCGGCTTCGAGGTCGCGGCCACGGCACGGGACACGCTCGGCAGCCTGCTGGCCACCGGGGCCACCGTGCTCCTCGCCACCCAGGCGTTGGTCAACCTGGGGATGGTCACGGGGCTTCTGCCGGTGGTGGGGATTCCCCTCCCCTTCGTGAGCTATGGCGGCTCGGCCCTCCTGACGGCGGTCGGCGCCGTCGCCCTGATTGCCAACGTGCGGATGCGTCGCTTCGCCTGAGCCATGCGCTTAGGTCTCCCCCCGAGTCGTCGTACGGGATCCGGTCGTGATGGCCCCCCGGGGCCCATCGCGCACCGCCGGCCCGGGCGGCTCGGGGGACGGGCCGGCCCGGGCGGACCTGTCGTCTCCGCGGGAGCCACCGACTCATGGCACGCCAGATCGTCGTCAATGCCGGAATCAGCGAGACCCGCGCCGCCGTCCTCGACGGTGGCGTCCTCACCGAGCTCTTCGTCGAGCGCCGCCGCCAGCGGTCCATCGTCGGGAACGTCTACAAGGGCGTCGTAACCAACGTCCTTCCCGGCATGCAGGCCGCGTTCGTGGACATCGGCCTGGCCAAGGACGCCTTTCTCTACGCCGGCGACTTCATCGCCAACCTCGGCGAGTACGAGCGAATGATGCTGGCCGAGGACGAGGAAGGGGACATCGAGCTCGACGGCGAGGACACCACCGCCAACGGCGCGGCCAATGGAGCGGGTGGAGAGCCGACCGAGGCACCGCCCGAGCGCGAACGGCGTGCGATCACGCCCATCGAGGACGTCCTTCACCGGGGACAGGAAATACTGGTCCAGGTGTCCAAGGAGTCGCTCGGCACCAAGGGCGCCCGGATCACGTCGTTCATCAGCCTACCCGGCCGCTACCTCGTGTACATGCCGCAGGTGGAGCATCTGGGCGTCTCCCGACGGATCCACGACGCGACGGAGCGCGATCGCCTGCGGCAGCTCGTGCGGAGCCTCCGGCCGCCAGGGGGCGGCGGGTTCATCGTGCGCACCGTCGGTGAGGGGCGGGGCGAGGCCGAGTTCAGCGCCGATATCCAGTTCCTGGGGCGGCTCTGGCAACAGGTCCAGGCACGGTTCGCCCAGGCCCCGCCGCGCTCGGCCCTCCACGAGGAAGGCGACCTCGTGTTCCGCGTGGTGCGAGATCTGTTCGCCGCCGACGTCGAGGAGATCCTGATCGACGGCGAGGAGGAGTATCGTCGGGCCCTCGAGTACGCCGAGGCCCTGGTGCCCGCTCTCGCCCACCGCATCCATCTTCACGCCGCGCGGGAGTCGATCTTCGAGGCGCGTGGGATCGAGCGAGAAATCGAGAAGGCCATCCGGCGCCGCGTGTGGCTCAAGTCCGGAGGGTACCTCGTGATCGATCACACCGAGGCGCTGGTGTCGATCGACGTGAACACGGGCAAGTACGTCGGTAAGCGCGACCTCGAGGAGACCATCCTCAAGATCAACCTCGAGGCCGTGGGCGAGATCGTGCGGCAGATCCGCCTGCGTGACCTCGGCGGGATCATCATCATCGACTTCATCGACATGGACCGCGAGGACCACCGCGGCCAAGTCTTCCGCGCGCTGAAGCGCGCGCTGGGGGATGATAAGTCTCGGACGAATGTCCTCGAGATCTCGGAGCTGGGTCTCGTGGAGATGACGCGGAAGCGCGTGCGGCAGAGCCTGCATCTGCTGCTCATGCAGGCCTGCCCGACCTGCAAGGGCACCGGCGTGGTGAAGTCGGCTCCCGCGCTCACCGCCGAGATCTACCGGAAGATCCAGGTCGCCATCCGGGACATTTCGGGACAGGAAGTGCTGATCCGGGTGAACCCGGACCTGGCGGCGTACCTCCAGGAGGAGGAATCCGAAGGGCTGGAGGTCCTCCAGCGACGGATCCAGCGCAAGGTCACGGTCCAGGGCGTCCAGGGGCTCCACAAGGACGAGTACGAGATCATCACGCGCTGAGCGGACGGGTCGCCGACTCACACCCGAAGACTCGTTGGCGAGAGGGGCGAGACCGACGCCGCCGGCGGATGTCCGGCGGCGTCGGGAGCGCGGTCGCGGCTCAGGCCTGACCCTTCTTCTTGCCCTTGCCGTTGCCCTTGCCGTTCCCCTGCCCGTTCGCTGCGCGCAGGTCGCCCAGCTCTGCTGCGTCGCAGTGAATCCCCCCGCCAATGGTGCCCGCGTGGAGACCCTTCAGGTGGGCAATCTTGCCCCATCCGTTACCCTGCTGCCTCAGATCGATGATTTCTCCGAGGGAGACGTTGGCACCCTGCGCGAGGCGGCTCGCGATGCAGAGCTGAGCGTCGTTCTGGAGGATGCCTTGGGCGGTCACCGACTCGGCCACAACATTCACCGAGGCGACGACGGTGTCATTGAAGACCGTGCCGTTGATCGTCCCTAGATCGGCGGGTCCCACCGTGATGTCTGCTGGCAACGGTGACACGACCGCCTGGGTCACGCAGGGAGTGCCGACGCAGACCGAAAAAGTGTAGGTGCCGGGCACCAAGCCGGTGAAGGTGAACTTTCCGTCGGCATCCGTCGTCGTCGTATACGGCCCTCCAGGGCCGCTCAGCGTAACGGTTGCGCCGGCCAGCGGTGTCGTCGGGGCGGCTTCCGCGAGCCCGATGCCTAGGGCAGTCCGGAAGACTACAAAGATGACTGACTCGCCCTGTGCCGACCCCGTGCCCCGCCGGAGCTGGCCCTGGATGATCGCGCTCGAGCTACCGCCGCCGCCGCCCCCTACACTGGAAGGCCCGGTGCTCGAGCTGCTTCCCCCGCCGCACGCGGCAACCACGCCGGCCAGGAATCCGAGTCCTGCGAGCAATCCCCACATCCCTTTGTGCGATGGCATGATGGCTCTCCTTTTTCGGGCCGAAGCCCGGCGGACGACACCCCACTGCAACCGCGATGCCCCCAGACGGACCGACCGCCAGGAGGGGGACCGGAGGCGGGTTTGCCGTGGGTTCCTGGCCATTCGGCGCCGGTTCGGCGGGCGCCCCGCCGGGTGGAGCTGGGGAAAGCCCCCCGGTGATGGGCATAAGCCCACGCGGCCGGGCTATACTGGGCGGGCTCGGATGGCCACGCCGCTCCCCCTCGGCAAGCTTCGTCCCGCCCTGCTCCGCGAGTTGCTGGCCCGACACGCGGTGCCGGACTCTCGAGTCGTGATCGGCCCTCGCGTCGGCGAGGACGCGGCCGTGCTCGACATGGGAGAGCGCTACCTGGTCGCCACCACGGACCCGATCACGTTCGTGACAGAGGACCTGGGCTGGTACGCCGTGGTCGTCAACGCCAACGACCTCGCCGTTCGCGGCGCGGCGCCCCGCTGGTTCTTGGCCACGTGTCTCCTTCCCGAGGGACGCACCACCGAGGCGGAGGTCACCGCCCTCTTCGCCCAGATCGGCGTCGCGTGCCAGGCCCTAGGCGTCTCGCTCGTGGGCGGCCACACGGAGATCACGCCCGGACTCGATCGCCCCATCGTGGTCGGCACGATGCTCGGCGAGGTCGAGAAGGCACGCCTCGTGACGACCGGCGGCGCTCGTCCCGGCGACGTCCTGCTGCTGACGAAGGGCGTGCCGGTCGAGGGGACCTCGATCATCGCCCGGGCGAGGACCGCCGAGCTCCGTGCCCGCGGGTACGACGATGCGTGGCTCGCCCGGGCCCGCGGCATGCTGACCCGGCTGTCGGTCGTGCCCGAGGCGCGCCTGGCCGCCGACCTCGTTCCCGTCCACGCGATGCACGATCCGACGGAGGGAGGCGTGGCGACGGCTTTGTGGGAGGTCGCCGACGCGGCCGGCGTCGGGCTCGCGGTCGAGGCCGAGCGGATCCCGGTGCTGGCGGAGGGCGCCGCGCTCTGCCGGGAGTTCGGGCTGGACCCCCTGGGCACGATCGCCTCGGGCGCGCTATTGCTGGCGCTCGCCCCGGCCGACGCCGGAATCGTTCTCCATGCGCTCGCGCGGGAGGGGATCGACGCCGCCTTCATCGGCCGCGTCGTGTCGCGCGAGGCGGGCGTCGTGCTGACGCGCGGCGGCCAGCCGGCCCCGCTGCCCCGGTTCGACCAGGACGAGATCACGCGCCTGTTCACCTGATCGGTTGGGGCCGCCGTCGTCGTGCCCCCGGCGAGGGAGCCATCCCCACGGCGGCGGTCTCGCGCTAGGGTAGTGGGAGAGGAGAGCTGGCCATGAGCCTTCCCGTCCGCGACGTGATGGCGACGGATCTGGTGACGGTGCGGCCCCACGAGACCGCGCGGCATGCCTACCGCCTGATGCGGGATCATCGGTTCCGGCACCTCCCGGTCGTCGAGGACGGACGCCTGGTCGGCATCCTGTCCGACCGCGACCTCCGGCCGGTCCTGCTGTCCCCGGGCCTGGCGCGGGCGCGGGTGCGGGAGCTGATGAGCGAGGACTTGACCACGGTGGGGCCCGACGCGCCAGTCGAAGAGGCGGCGAGCCTGCTGGTGGTCAAGAAAATCGGGTGCCTGCCCGTGGTCTCGCAGGGGCGCCTCATGGGCATCGTGACGGAGACGGATCTCCTCGCGGTGCTGGTCGAGCTCCTCGGCCTTCTGACCCAGTCGACGCGCCTGGACGTGGGCGTCGCCGGTGGCCCGGATGCCTACGAGCGGATCGTCGAGATCATCCGCTCCCACGATGGCCGCATCATCAGCGTCGGGGCCGTTCCCGGCTCCGAGGGGAAGACCGTGTTCAGCGTGCGGCTCGAGCCCTGCGACCCCCGGCCCGTCGTCGAGGCGCTGCGGACGGCCGGCTTCGAGGTGCTCTCGCACCGCCGGGGCGGGGCATGAAGGGCCTCCGGCGTAGCTTGCTCTTCGTCCCGGGCACCCGCCCGGAGCGGATCGCCAAGGCGGCGGTGATGGCGGTGGACGGGGTCATCCTCGACCTAGAGGACGCCGTGCCGCCCGCCCAGAAGGCGCAGGCGCGGGAGTGGGTGGTGGCGGCGCTCCGGCGCGTGGATTTCGGGGCCCGCGAGCGCATTGTTCGTGTCAACGCCCCTGGGACGCCGGAGCACGCGGCGGACCTCGCGGCCGTGATTCAGGCGGGGCCGGATGCGCTGCTGCTGCCCAAGCTGGCGGATGCATCGGGCGTCGCTCGCCTCGACGCGGAGGTCGCGCGGATCGAGCAGGCCAGCGGGTGCCAGCCGGGCGGGATCCGCTTTCACCTTCTGGTCGAGACCGTCGCGGCCGTCGTCGGCCTCGAGGCGCTGGCCCGCGCCGTCCCGCGGTCGGCGGCGCTCTTCTACGGCGCGGGGGACCTCGCCCGCGAGACGCGCGCCCGCCTGGTTCCCGGTCGCCTGACGGAGCTCTACACGATGAGCCGGGTCGTGCTCGTCGCGCGCGCCACCGGACTCGACGCCATCGACTCCCCGTGCTTTGAGCTGGGGCAGGCGGCCGCGCTCGAGAGCCACACGCGGATCGGCGCCGAGCTCGGCTTCGACGGCAAGGCCCTCATCCACCCCAGCCAGATCGAGGTCGCGAACCGCTGCTACACGCCGTCTCCGGAGGCCATCGCCGAGGCTCGCCGGGTGCTCACCGCCTACGAGGCGGCGGAGGGGAGCGGTCGCGGCGCCCTCGCCCTCGAGGGCCACTTCGTCGATGCCGTCCACGTCCACATGGCCCGGGAGACGCTGGCGCGCGCGCAGCTGGCCGGGGTCCTCCTGTGAGTCGCTCGCGTGGTCGCGGCCCGTCGTGGCGGCGCCGAGCCGGGCGGGCGCTTGTTTGGGCGCTGGCCGCGTGGGTCCTGGCCGGCGCCGGGGAGGCCGGCGCGGAGAGCTGGGGCGGCCTCACGCCCGGGGAGACGACGCGGGCCGGGGTAGAGGCCGTCTACGGCCGGCCGACTCGGGAGCGGTCCCTCGTGGAGGAAGGGCGGACGGTGGCCGAGTGGACCTACATAGCCGAGCGAGCGCCGCGGGGCTTCGAACGCATGGTCGTGAGCTACGGGGTCATGAGCGAAGGCCGTTTCGTTCCGGATGTCGTGCGCTCGGTGGCCCTCTACCCGAAGCCCCACGTCTTCTCGCTTCGCTCGATCTCGAACGGATGGGGCCCCCCAGAGGCGGTCGGGACGGAAGAGGCGACCGGCCGGCCCTCGTTCCACTACCGCACCCAGGGACTCCTCATCATCTTCGACAAGACCGGGGAGTGGGCCGAGTTCATGCTGTTCGGCCCCCGCCTGCCGGCCGGGAAGTCCTGAGCCGGGCCGCCGTTGTCGGCCCCCAGACCCGGTGTTAGGCTTGGTGGGCCATGCGACCGGCCCTGGACCCCGTCGAGACCCTCTGCGCGCTCGACCCGGGGGGCCGCGGGATGGGCCGCCTGGTGGTCCCGGGGGCGATGGCCGCCGCGGCCCACAGCCTGGCGCGCGCCCGGCGGGTGGTCCTGGTGACCGGATTCGTCGCGCGCCCGGCCTGGGCGGCGGAGACCGACGGCCCGTCCGGCACCGTGGTCCTCGGCCGCGCCCTCCGCCGAATCGGCGCGCGGGTCGTCTACCTGGCCGACCCCCCGGTGGCCCCTCTCCTGGACGCGTGCCTCCGGGCCCTGGGGGAGCCGCGGGACTTGGTCACGGTGCCGGCCGAGCCGGTGGCGGCGCTCCGGGCGGCGCGGGAGACCGTCCGCGCCTTCGGCCCCACGCATCTGATCGCGGTGGAGCGGCCCGGGCGCGCCATCGACGGCGGGTACTACAATGCTCGGGGGACCTCGGTGGCGGCCGTCAACGCGCCACTCGACGCGCTCTTCCTCCGGCGGCGGCCGGGGACGGTTACGATCGGCGTCGGGGACGGCGGCAACGAGATCGGCATGGGCCGGGTCCGCGCGCGGGTCGTGCGGGACGTCCCGAACGGGGCGAAGATCGCCTCGGTGGTCCGAACGGACCACCTGATCGTGGGCGGGACGTCCAACTGGGGGGCCTGGGGGGTGGCGGCGCACCTGGCGCTGGCCACCGGACGCACCCTGCTCCACGCTCCCGGCGAGGAAGCCCGCTTGACGCGGGCGATGCTCCGGGCGGGTGGCGTCGACGGACTGACGGGCGCCGCAGCGCCCTCGGTGGACAACCTGCCGATCGACCTGCACCAGGCGTTGCTCGGGATGCTGAGAGGACTGGTGAGTCACATGAAGATGCGGCGCGGCCCAGTGGCGGCGGCACGCGAAGAGGAGACTGCGTGATGCGGGAGACGGTGACCGAACGATATCGAAAGGCCCTACCCGGGTCGTGGGCGCGCTGGGAGCGCGCTCGGCGGGTGATTCCGGGCGGCATCACGCACGACGGCCGGCACCTCACGCCGTTCCCGCTCTACATCGAGCGGGCCGCGGGGCCGCGGAAGTGGGACGTCGACGGTCGCGAGTACATCGACTACTGGATGGGGCACGGCTCCTTGTTCCTGGGCCACTCCCATCCGGCTCTAGTCGAGGCGGTCCAGCGGCAGGTCGCGCGCGGCACGCACTACGGCGCCTGTCACGAGCTCGAGGTCGAGTGGGCCGAGTGGATCACCCGGCTCATTCCCTCCGCCGAGCTGGTCCGCTTCACCATGTCGGGAACCGAGGCGACCCATCTGGCGCTCCGCCTCGCGCGCGCCTATTCCGGGCGCCCCAAGGTCGTGAAGTTCACCGGGCACTTTCACGGCTGGCACGACGGGGTCTCCTCGGGCGTGAACCCGCCCTTCGACGTGCCGATGTCGGCCGGGATCCCGGGCGCGGTCCTGGGTGAGGTCCTACTCGCGCCGCCCAACGACATCGCCGCGGTCGAGCACCTCTTCGGAAGCCGGAGCGACATCGGGGCGGTCATCGTGGAGCCGAGCGGTGGCCAGGGCGGCGTCTTCCCGGTCGATCCCGGGTTCCTCAAGGACCTCCGGCAGCTCACGCAGGACCGCCGCACCGTCCTGATCTTCGACGAGGTCATCACTGGTTTCCGATACGCCCCGGGCGGCGCCCAGGAGTACTACGGCGTGACACCGGACATGACCACGCTTGCCAAGATCGTGGCCGGGGGACTGCCCGGCGCGGCCGTCTGCGGCCGCCGCGACATCGTCGGCCAGATGGCCTTCGGGGAGGACGCCGAGTGGAACCGGACGAAGCGCGTCGCCCAGAACGGCACGTACAACTCGAATCCCATCGTCTCGGCGGCCGGCATCGCGATGTTGTCGCAGATCGCCGACGGCAAGCTCCACGACAAGGCGAACGCCCTCGGGGCGGAGCTCCGGGGCGCCTTGAACGACGTCTTCCGGAAGGCCGGAACGCCGATGGCCGCCTACGGTGACGTCTCCATCGTCCACATCTCGCTCGACGGGCCCGCCCCGGCGCCGGGGCGCGCCGCGCCGAAGGCGAAGAACACCGGCCTCGTCCATAAGTGGCGCTGCGCCCTGATCCTGCACGGCCTGGACATGTCCCAGAGCCACGGCTTCGTGTCGGCTGTCCACACTGAGCGAGAGATCGAGGAGACGGTGCAAGCGATCACCCGGGCCGTGGCCGATCTCCAGGCGGAGGGGGCAGTCTAGCCCGACCCGCGCGCCTCCCAGGCATGGGCCGACTCGGGCTCCTTCGAGCCCGCCGCGCGGCGCGCCCTGGCCGGTGGTGGGCGGTCGTCCTCGCGGGGGGATGCGCCGTGGGCGCGTCCGGGGCCGGCCTCTGGGCTCCGGTTGCGCCTCCGGCCGCCGCGCAGGCCGCGAAGCCATCGGGGGCGCCGGCGGCCCACCCGGGCAAGCTGGTCTACGAGCGCCACTGCGCGACGTGTCACGGCCCGGGCGGGGCGGCGGACGGGCCGGGTGCATCCGGTCTCCCGATCAAGCCGCCACCGCTCACGGACGGGCGCCTGCTGAACCCCCTGACGGACGAGTTCTTGACGACCATCGTCCGTGACGGCGCGGCGGCGGTGGGGCTCGCCCCGCAGATGCCGGGCTTCGGGCGCCTGCTGACCGACCGGGAGATCCGGGACGTCGTGGCCTACGTGCGCACGCTCGCCCAGCCCCCGTACCGCCCGCCTCCGGTGTCAGCCGTCCCGCCGGTGGCCCCGGCTCCCGCCCAGCCGATCGAGTTCAGTCACGCGATCCACGCGGGGTCGTACGGGATCGACTGCCAGTTCTGCCACGCTGATGCCCGCCGCGGCGTCTATGCCGGTCTGCCGTCAGTGGCCCGGTGCATGGGCTGCCACAAGATCGTCGCCGCCCAGGGCAACCCGGAAGTGCAGAAGCTCCAGGACTACTGGAACCGGAAGCAGGCCATCCCGTGGGTGCGCGTCCACAAGCTGGCGGGATTCGTCTACTTCCCCCACAAGCGGCACGTGCAGGTGGGGCTCCCGTGCCAGACCTGCCACGGTCCGGTCGAGACCATGCAGCGGGTTGCCCAGGTGGCCCCCCTCAGCATGGGCTGGTGCGTCGCCTGCCACGCCGAGCGCCGGGGTCCGCTCGACTGCGTGGTCTGCCACCACTGACGTCAGCGCTCGGGGCGGTGGTCGGCGGGGCCCGGGAGCCCGGCCAGGTTGCACGCGGTGTTGATCAGGGAGACGTGGGTGAACGCCTGGGGAAAGTTGCCGGTGAGCCGTCGTGCCGCCGGATCGTACTGCTCGGAGAGCAGCCCCACGTCGTTCGCGAGCCCGAGCAGCCGCTCGAAGATCGCGCGGGCGTCGGCCTCCCGGCCGAGGAGGACCAGGTTGTCCGCCAGCCAGAACGTGCACGCGAGGAACGCGCCCTCGCCCGGCGGGAGCCCGTCGACGTCGGGCCGCGTCCGGTAGCGAAGCACGAACCCGTCGTGCATCAGCTCGCGCTCGACCGCCGCCACCGTCCCGCGAACGCGAGGGTCGGAAGGCGGCAGGAAGCCGACCAGCGGCATCATGAGCAGGCTCGCGTCCGGGTCGGTCCCTCCGTAGTACTGGACGAAGGTGCGGCGGTCGGGGTCGTAGCCCTTCTCGCACACCTCGGCATGGATCGTGTCTCGGAGGGCGCGCCACCGGGCGGCGTCGCCCTCCAGCCCGAACCGCTCGACTCCCTTGACCGCGCGGTCGAGCGCCACCCACGCCATCACCTTGGAGTGAGTGAAGTGACGGCGGGGGCCGCGCATCTCCCAGATCCCCTCGTCGGGCTCGGCCCAGACCGTCTCGAGATAACGCAAGAGGTCGCGCTGGACGCGCCACGTGTTCTCGTCGGTCGGGAGCCCCTCGCGCCGCGCGACGTGGAGGGCGTCCATCACCTCCCCGAAGATGTCGAGCTGGCGCTGCCGGTACGCGGCGTTGCCGATCCGGACCGGCGCCGCCCCCTCGTAACCGGGCAGCCACCCGAGCTCGAGCTCCGTGAGCCGACGCTCGCCCGAGAGCCCGTACATGATCTGGATCTGCGACGGCATGCCCGCCACCGCGCGTAGCAGCCACTCGCGCCAGGCTTGCGCCTCGTCGACGTAGCCGCCGAGCATCAGCGCGTAGAGCGTGAATGTCGCGTCCCGGATCCAGCAGAAGCGGTAGTCCCAGTTGCGCACGCCGCCGAGGCGTTCCGGCAGTGACGTCGTCGGCGCCGCTACGATGCCGCCCGTCGGCGCGTAGGTCAGTGCCTTGAGCGTCACGAGGGAGCGCGCCACCGCCGCCCGCCACGGACCGTCGTACCGGCAGCGCGCCGCCCAGTCGCGCCACCATCGCTCGGTGTGCTCGACCGTCTCGATCGGGTCGCTGTCCTCGGGCTCGATATCGAGGGTCGAGCACCAGGTGAGGTCGAACGCGACGCGCTCACCCGGGGCCACCGTGAAGTCACCGACCGTGGTGTAATTCTCACCCCGGAGGGGCACGCCGGTCCGGAGGAGCAGCGTGTCGGGGCCGGCGATCGCCCGGATGCCCCGCTCCGTGCGACGCACCCAGGGCACGACCGACCCGTAGTCGAAGCGGATCGCGAGCTCCGAGCGCACCGGGACGCGGCCCCGAACGCCCTCCACGATCCGGACGAGGTCCGGGACCGTGGTTCGCGGTGACATGCAGTCGATGACGCGTATCGCGCCGCCGTCGACTTCATGCTCGGTCTCCAGGACCAAGCTGTCCCCGCGGTAGCGTCGACGCGTGCGGCGGACCGCGGCCGCGGGGGCGATGCGCCAGCGTCCGTGGTCGGGCGTGCCGAGGAGCGCGGCGAAGCAGGCGCCCGAGTCGAAGCGCGGTAGGCAGAGCCAGTCGATGGAGCCGTCCCGCGCGACGAGGGCGGCCGTCTGGCAGTCGCCGATGAGCGCGTAGTCCTCGATCCGGGCGGGCATGGGGCCGACGCAGCCGTGGCCGTCAGTCGGGGTGGTACGCGAGCATCATCGCGCGCAGGTCCTGGCGGAGCTCCTCCAGAGTCGGGCGGCCGACGAACCAGCCGCCGTCGTAGATCCGGTGGATGCGGAGATCCGGACCCATCGAGAAGGTGTAGGGCATCGCGATGCGGGGGTGATTCGGGTCGGTCTCATCGAGGATGTCGAGCTGGGTGACGGCCCGGCGCTCGTAATCGCTCAGGAACGTGAACGTCGCGCCCAGGCCCGCGCGGAACGCCCCCGAAACCTCCGGAGCGTCGGTGCTGATGACCGCGAGGTGGCAGTAGTTCACGTCGAGCTCCCGCTGGAAGTCCGTCAAGTGCCGCAACTGGCACTGGCACTTCGGTCACCAGTAGCCGCGGTAGAAGCTCACGATGAGCGGGAAGTCGTCCGCCAGCTTGGAGAGCCGCACGGGCGACCGCCGGTGATCGGGAAGCTCGAGATCGGGGAATGGACCGCCGACGACCAGGTCAGAGCGCATGCGAGCCTCCTGGGGCGCGGGCAGCACCCGCCCTGCCCCCTCGCCGCCTCGGGGCGGCCTGGCATCTACCCGCGCCCGCGGGCCCCGTGGATCGCCCGCCACACGGTGTCGGCCGTGAGCGGGATGTCGAGGTCCTGAACGCCGAGCGGGGCGAGCGCGTCGAGCACCGCATTGGCGATCGCCGGCGTCGAGCCGATCGTCGCCGACTCGCCGATCCCCTTGACGCCGAGGGCCGTGCGCGGCGACGGCGTCTCCGTGTGCCCGGTCTCGAATGGCGGTAGGTCGTCGGCCTTCGGCACAGCGTAGTCCATGAGCGAGCCGGCCAGCAGCTGGCCAGCGGCGTCGTAGCGTCCCCACTCCGAGAGGGCCTGGCCGATGCCTTGGGCGAGCCCGCCGTGCACCTGGCCGGCCGCCAGGAGCGGGTTCACGATCGGCCCGCTGTCGTCCACCGTCACGTAGCGGAGGATGCGCGCCCGGCCCGTGTCGCCATCGACCTCGACCATGGCGAGGTGCGAGCCGAACGGGTAGAGGAGCCCGGACGCGACGAAATCCTCGCGCGCGACGAGCCGGGGCTCCATCCCCGCCGGGGCGCGGCCCGCGTGCGCGGCGCGCGCCACCTCCACCCAGCCGACCGCGCGGTCGGGCACCCCGCGCACGTGGAAGCGGCCGGCCTCCAGCACGACGTCGTCGAGCCGGGCCTCGAGGAGGTGGGCGGCGACGCGGCGGGCCTGCTCCCGCACGTGGCGCGCGTTCTGGACGGCGGCCATGCCGCCCCGAGAGATGCTCCGGCTTCCGTACGTCCCCTGGCCTTTGCGCACGAGGCGCGTGTCGCCGTGGAGAACGGTGACCCAGTCCACCGGAACGGTGAGCTCGCCGGCGACGATCTGGGCAAAGCTCGTCTCGTGACCCTGGCCGTGCGGGGAGCATCCGGTCTCGACCGTGACGCGCCCGTCGGGACCTACGATGACGTCGCTCGTCTCCTCGTCGACGAAGCCGCACATTTCGACGTAGGACGCGAGCCCGATCCCCACCAGGCGTCCGGCGGCGCGCCCCCGCCCTTGCTCGGCCCGCAGGGCCGAGTAGCCCGCGCGCTCGAGAAGCGTGTCGAGGGCCCGCGCATACTGGCCGGAGTCGTAGCTCGTGCCGATCGCCGTCTCGTAGGGGAATCGGCTCGGCGGAACGAAGTTCAGCCGCCGAACTTCGGCGGGGTCCTGCTCCACGCGCGCGGCGAGCCGGTCGAGCATCCGCTCGATGAAGTACGCGGCCTCGGGCCGCCCGGCTCCCCGGTAGGCCGCCGTTCCCATCGTGTTCGTGAACGCGCACTGGACGTCGACTCGGGCCGCGGGCACGTCGTAGCAGCCCGTGATCATCTGGCCGCAGAGCACCGGCAGAATCGGGCCGTCGCTGAAGAGGCAGAAGCCGAGGTTCCCGACGATCCGCGCGTCGATGGCCAACAGGCGTCCCTCGCGGTCGGCCGCGAGCGTGATGTGAGCCACCAGGTCGCGACCGTGGGACGTGGCGGCCAGGTCCTCGCGCCGGGTCGCCGCCCAGCGGACCGGCCGGCGGTGGTGCCGGGCCAGCCACGCCACGAGCAGGTCCTCGGGATAGAGCGCGATCTTCGCGCCGAACCCGCCCCCGACCCTCGGGGCGACGACCCGGACCCGTGCGGGCTCGAGGCCGAGGTGCTTCGCGACGTTGTCCCGGAGCCAGTGGGGCGTCTGCGTCGAGCCCCACACCGTGAGCGCTCCGGCGGCCTCGTCCCAGGCCGCCGCGACAGCGCGCGGCTCCATCGCGACTGCCAGGAGCCGCTGGTTGCGGAGCCGCGCCTCGACCACGATCGGCGCCTCGCGCAGGATTTGCGCCACGTCTCCCTTCTCTCGTCTCCAGCGGACGCCGAGGTTCGAGGCGAGGTCGGGGTGGACGCGGGGGGCGTCCGGGGCGAGCGCCTCCTCCGCGTCGGTCACCGCGGGGAGCGGATCGTAGTCCACGGCCACGAGATCGGCGGCGTCCTGTGCGTGATAGGCGGTGTTGGCGACCACCACCGCGACCGGCTCACCCACGTAGCGCGCGCGGCCGGCGGCGAGCGGCATCCGGCCCGGCCCGTGGACCTCGTCGAACGCATCATGGCCAATGATCATCGGAATCTCGCCGAGCGCCGGGTTGACATCCGCGCCGGTGTAGACGCCGGAGACGCCCGGCGCCTGCCGGGCGAGGGCCGTGTCGATCCGTCGGATCGTGGCGTGCGCGTGCGGGCTTCGCACGAAGGCCGCGTGGAGGGCTCCGGGCAGGAGGAGATCCGCCACGTAGCGCTCGCGGGCGGTGAGGAATCCGGGGTCTTCCTTGCGCTTGAGGGACTGGCCGACGCTGGTGTGCACCTGGTGACCCTCGCTCCCGGACCAGAATCTCGGCACCCCGGCGAAGTGCGCGCGTGGCAGGGTCCGGCCGCCCGAGGATAGCATGAGGGCCGACGCCCCCCGGGGCGTGTACGCGTGCGCGCGGGATCTACTCCACGCGGGTGTAGATGCCGGCGGGCACGAGCCGGAAGACGCGCACCGGCTGCGCGACGTTCTTGAGCTGGTGCTCTCCGGTGTCCTCGAGGACGTAGTGGTCCCGGATCCGCCCGGCCGTCTCCGGGCCCACCTTGACCTCGCCGCCTCGCGTGAGACCGGCGATGCGGGCGGCGAGGTTCGTCGTGGGACCCGAGGCCGTGAATGTCCAGCGGCCGCCTCCGACGGCGTCCAGCTTGGTCGCGCCGACGAGGGCGGTCCCGCTGTTGATGCCCACGTGAATGGCCACCGGCGGGTAGGTACCGGTGAACTCCCGGTTGAGCTGTGCGACCCGGGCCAGGAGCCGGAAGGCGGCCCCGGCGGCGTTCTGGGCGTGGCGGGTCGGGCTGCCCTCGCTCTGGAAGATCACCATCAAGCCGTCGCCGGCGGTCTCGTTCACGTCGCCGTGGTGAGCCCGGATGATCTCCAGAAATGCGGAGAAGTAGTCCTGGATCATGCGGTTCAGGCGCGGCGGCGGGAGCTGCTCCGATAAGCGCGTGTACCCCTCGACGTCCAGGAACAGCACCGAGACGTCGGCCTCGCGCTTCTCCAGCTCGCGAGCGTCGGGATGCTGCTCGAGGAGACGCGTCACCGCCTCGGGCACGAACTTCGACAGCTCGCCCTTGATCTGTTCGAGCAGCTCGAGCTTCCGGGTGGATTCGCGGAGGCTCTCGAGCGCGCTGGAGAGCTCGACGTTGCGGGTCTCCAGCTCGGCCCGCGCCGCCTGGAGGTGGCCGGCCATGTCGTCGATCGTGCGGCCGAGCTGGCCGATCTCGTCGGCGCTCCTCACGCCCGCCCGTGCCTCGAGGTCCCCGCCGCCGATCCGGCGCGCCGCTCCAGCTACGCGGGCGATCGGGGCGAGGACGACGCGGCCAAGGAGCACCACGATGCCCGCGGCGACCCCGACGATCGTGAGCCCGGCGACCATGAGCTGGCGGTTGCGCGCCCGGACCACTTCCTGGTCGAGGGCCTCCAGGCCGAGGCTGATCCGTACGACCCCGCGCACTTGGTGGTTCGGCTCGTGGCACTGCTGGCAGGGCTCGCCGTTGCGGAGGGGCCCGAAGAAGGTCAGGACGCGCTGGCCGTCGACATGCTCGATGAGCTCGTGCGGCTGGATGGTCTCCACGGTGCGCCGGAACAGGGGATGGTCGATACGCTGGCCCGGGTCACGACGGAGGAGCGTGATCCGCCGGACGAGGTCGGGCTCGAGGCCGGCGTAGGTGTTGACGGCCTCGACGGTCTCGAGATCGGTGAATGCCTCGACGCCGTTGCGCCGGTAGACGTCGATCCGGCGCACGTCCCGGATCTCCTTGCGGAGCTCCTGGAGGAGCCGGCGGATGATGTCAGGTCGTGCCTCCATCATCCCGTTCTCGACAGCGGTGAGGATGGAGGCGGCCAGGAGTCGAGCGGTCTCCCGGTGTCGCTCCTCGAGGGCGCGGCGCTCGCGCGCGAGGTTGAGTCCGAGGAGCAGACCGAATCCCAGGACCAGCATGGTCAGGACGAGGGCGAGGACCCTTGGCGCGGAGTCGCTCGCGGAGAACCCGCTCGACCTTCACACGAATCCGCCGCTCGCCCCTCGGGCCCTTCCTCCGACTCGCGAGGGAACCCCGGCCGGGCCGATCGGGCGGGAAGTCCGGCGACCGCGACTGGGGAACCCTGGCATCGGCCCAGCATACATCGGACTCCGCGACGGCCTCGGTCGCTCTGCTCGAGGCCGTCCCGCGCCGGTTTCCGGGTTTCCGGAGGGCCCGGTCCGTCCGGGGTCGTCAGGTGTGAAGGGCTCGGGGCGTCATCTTGGCATCGCGCCATGCCACTACGCGGCACCCGCGCTGACGTGGATCGTCAGTGGAAGCGGGGGACTCGGGGAATGCATTGTCGCTCAAATCCTGTCTTCGCGCGCGAAAGGAGGGCCAGGGAGGTCGCGGCACGGTGGCACGGCCATTGCGTTAGCCCTGCCGGCGAGGTGGCTCATGAGGCAGAACGTCGTTCCGTGTCGCGTTCGAGTGGCGGGGACGGTGCGTGCCCAGGCTGGTGTCACCCTGACCGAGCTCGTGATCGTGGCGTCCGTCATCATCCTGTTCGCCGTTTCCAGCCTTCCGTTCCTCACCTCCTTCCTCCCCGATCTCAGGACACGGGGAGCCGCGGAGCAGGTCGTCGAGTCGCTTCGGGCGGCCCGGCAGAACGCCATCGGCACGACGGCGACCTACCGGGTAGTCTTCTCGAGCAACCAGATCCAGATCATCTGCACCGACGGGACGCCGGCGGGTAACTCGTGCCCCGCCAACCGTCCGCCTGACGTCACGGAGACGGTGATCGAGGGCGCGACGTTGGCCCCCACCCCGGCGGAGATGCGGTTCGACCCGAAGGGGACGACCACGACCGGCAACGGCAACGTGCTGGTGACCTATCCGAGCGGCACGACCTGGCGCGTGGAAGTGAACGCGCCGGGCCGCGTGCGCTCGTGCACGGGGACGGGGGCGTGCCCATGACCATCAAGCGGCAGGCGGGACTTTCCCTCATCGAGCTGATGGTGGCGCTCATGCTGCTCGGCGTCGCGCTCATGGGGCTGGCGGCGGCCTTCGCCCCCGGCCGCATGGCGATCCAGTCGGGCGATCAGGCCACGACCGCGACCTTCCTGGCCCGGCGGGTGCTCGAGGACATGCGGAATCGGGCGTACGACCAGGACACCGACGAGCTCGTCAACGGCGCGACCTTCCCGGCGGCGACCGCGTACGGCAACATCTCGAGCTACCCGCACTTCCGGCGGACCATCGGGATCGTCAACAACTCGCCGGAGGCCGGCACGAAAACCGTGACCGTGCAGGTGTTCTACCGGGACAGCTCGGGGACGGAGCAGCCGGTCACGCTGACGATGATCTTCACGCAAGGGAGCTAGGGGCCGGACGATGCGCAAGCACAGCCGAGGCCAGTCCGGAACGACGATCGTCGAGATCGTGGTGGGGCTGGCGGTGGGGACCGTTCTGGTGGCGGGCATTCTCACCCTGATCGAGCAGGCCCAGAAGACCTACATGCACAGCTCGGAGGTCACCGACCTCCAGCAGAACGTGCGCGTGGGCATGGACCGCGTGGTGCGCATCATCCAGGCCGCCGGCGTCAACCCGCAGAACCTCCCGTGGGCCGGCGCGACCCCCAACAATCCGGCCTTCACCGCGTTCCGCGAGGCGGGGCGCAACTGCATTCGCGTGTACGCCGACCTCAACGGCGACGGGGACGTCCGGGACACCGACGAGAACGTCTTCTTCCACTGGTCGACGACCGCCGGCGCGGCCCTCCGGGAGCAGCGCGGGACGTCGGGCGGGCAGCCCGACGCGGGCCAGGCGTGGGTGCAGGTCGGGACGGGCCTCGAGGACCTGGCGCGCGACATCGTGGCCAATCCCGGTGGCACGCACATGTTCCAGTACTTCACGGGGATAAACGACGTGACTCCGAACACCCAGCTGACCCCGCCCGCGGCGTCGCCGACGACCTGCGCGAGCCTGACGGACGCGCAGCGCGCCCGGGTCGCCCGTGTGGTGGTGACCCTGACCGGGCGCGCCACCGTCGGCGGCGAGGTCATGACCAAGACCGTGACATCCGACGCGCGCGCGCGCAACGTGCCCTGAAGGAGGAATCCGCCATGCGCAAGCTCATGGCCCGACTGACCGCCCACACCCGTAACGACCGCGGCGTGGCCCTGTTCGCCGCCATCGCGGGCATGGTGCTGCTCAGCAGCATGATCGCTGCGCTCGTCATCCTCGCGCGGAACGAGGGCCTGATCGCGCAGCTCAACAAGGACGAGGCGCAGGCGGCATACGCGGCCGAGGCCGGGGCCAACTGGGGGCGTCGCGTGCTCCTCCAGCGCCTGAGCGTCGATCTCCCGGCCGCGGTGGTCGCCACGCCGCGCCCGGCGATGCGCACGGCGCTGATGACGACCTACAACAGCGCCAACGGCGGCGCCCAGTTCATCCGGGACTTCGCGATCCCCACGAGCGGGCCCACGTTCGCCGCGTGCACCGACTGCGTCGAGCCGAACTACAGCGCGGTCGGGAACATTCCGGACGCCCAGCAGACGGTCCTGGCCATCACGTGCCCGGGCACCCCCGGCTGCCCCGCGAACCTGAACTTCACGACGCGGGTGATCGTCGGCACGCATCCGACGATCCCGCCGGCGATCACCAACGGCGGCAACGGCGCCCTCTTCACCTACGTGTGGCGGATCGAGTCGAGCGGCACGTCCGGCCGCGCCCGGCAGCAGTGGGTCATCCACGACTCCTCGGTGCCGACGAACACCGTCGGCTCGTTCACGATCGCGCTGAACGCCGAGTTCGTGAAGTACGCGCACTTCATCGACCAGTTCCAGGACGCCGGGAACGGCGAGCCGTGGATCAGCTACCGGCACGAGTACACCGGCCCGGTTCACACGAACCGGCGCTTCAGCATCCTGGGCAACATCGGCACCGCGGGCCAGGAAGGGCCCACGTTCCGGAGCGCGGCGACCCAGACCATGTCGACGACCCGGTTCAACAACGCCGGCAGCAACACGAACCTGAGCCGGGACAGCTCGGCCAACGACTGGCCGTTGCTCGGCCCGACCCCGGGGATCCTCTGCAAGCAAGTGGACTGCTCGGGCTTCACGCGCTCGTTCGACTTCGACCCGCTCACACCGGCCATCGACCCGATCCCGTTCCCCGGCGGCAACAACCCCCAGGACCGCATCACGCAGATGTGTCTGGCGCTCGGGATCGCGACGGCCGCGTGCCCGGTGGCGCCGGCGCCGCCCCCGACTCTGACGACGGTTGGCTGTGCCACTGCGCCGGCCGTGTTCGTCGGCAGGCAATGCGGCGGCGACGGCCTCCTGAACGGGGGGATCTTCGTCACCGGCAACGTGCGGGACCTCCAGCTCGCCCACACGAACGTGGGGCAGTCGATTGTCATCCAGACGAGCTCGAGCAAGCGGACCCTCATCGTCGAGGACGTCAACGCGGGCACCGTGACGGTGACGCGCCAGTGCCTGAAGACCGGCACGCCACCGAGCGATGCCCAAGTCACCTGCAACGGCGGCGCTGGCGCGACATGGTGGCAGGACCAGACCCTGGGGCCGGGCTGGCAGCAGCAGGTCCTCACCGGGCTGTTCAGCCCGGACCCCGCGACGGACCGTGGCATGATCTTCGTCTACGACGGCGACATCGGGCAGGTCGGCACGTCGAATGGCCTTCGGCGCGGCACGTACAACACGGCCGACATCCACGCTGTCGGCTGGGTCGACACCGCCTTTGCGATCTACCAGAACACGGTGGACGCGACCCGCGGCATGCGGCTGACCGTGGCGGCGGACGGGAACGTCTGGATCACCGGCCCCCTCAACTACCGGGTGGATCCGCGGGGCGCGGACGGCTTCTTCAGCGATCCGATCCCGGGTGACGCCACCGGGACCAGCGCTGACGACCAGATGGACGTGCAGAACGTGCTCGGCGTCCTGTCGTGGGCCACGCCCGCGCCGACCGTGCCGGTGTCGCGAGCGGGCGGGGTGCGGCTGTCCAGTGTCCTGACCGGCGACCTCGCGACGCACGGGATGGTGTTCGCGGCCAACCTCAGCAACCAGGCCGAGCCGAGCGGTCAGTTCAGCTTCGACGATCCGAACGGCGTGTACCGGGGGATCTCCCAGGTCGTGGGCGGCGTCGTCCAGAAGACCATGGGAACCTTCGGCCAGCCATCGTCGAACCTCGGTTACGCGCGGGACTGGATCTACGACGAACGCTTCCGGTACCGCGCGCTGTCGCCGCCGGCGTTCCCCGGCTTCCCGAACTTCACCGCGGCGACGTCGCTCGGCATCGACAGCTACACCTGGCGCCTCGGCCTCTTCTAGGCCGAGAGGGGGCCGGACGTCTTGGTGCGCTGGGTCAACCTCGGGCTGGCGGTGCTGTTGGCGACCCTGTTGCTGATCGAGCTCACCAGGTCCCGGGAGCCCGAGCCAGCCGGCCCGGCCATCGGCCAGGGACCTCCGATCGTGGCCCAGGAGCGGCCCGGCCGGCGGTCCCGGCGCATGGAGGCGCGGCTGGCGGTCGAGGAGGCGCGGCGGCAGCGGCTCGAGCGGCTGCGCGCGCCGGCGTCGGCGGCCCCGGCCCTGCTCGACGGGACCGGACAGCCCTTCAAGGACTGAGCAGCCGGGGCGGCGCCTGGCGCTCTGGCGCCACTCGCACGATTCCCTTCCGGTGCCCGCCGGGTCCCCGTGGACACCGGTCCCGCCTCACGACGCAGGTCTTCGGTCCAGGACGATCTCGCCCGCGATCAGCGTGAGAACGGGCTCGATCGCGGCGATCTCCGTGGCGGGGCACGTGAAGACGTCCGACGAGCAGACGACCAGGTCGGCCCACTTCCCCGGCTCGAGTGTGCCGAGGTCGGCCTCCCGGTGCGCGGCGTACGCGTTCCAGGCCGTGAACGCGCGGACCGCCTCCGCCCGGGTCATCCGCTGCTCGGGCTGCCAGCCGGGATCCGGGCCCGCGCGAGGGCGGCGCGTCACGGCGGCGTGGATCCCGTGGAACGGATTCGGCAGCTCGACCGGGAAGTCGGAGCCGCCCGCGATCACGGTTCCCGTCCGGAGGAGCGAGCGCCAGGCGTAGACGCCGGGAAGCCGCTCGGTGCCGAGGCGCGCCTCCGTCCAGGGCATGTCCGAGGTGCAGTGGGTCGGCTGCATGCTCGGGAGAATGCCGAGCCCCTGGAAGCGGGGGATGTCCCGCTCGGCCAGGATCTGGGCGTGCTCGACCCGGTGGCGCGGGTCCGCCCCCGGAACGGCCGCGAGGCGGCCGCCCGCCGCGCTCGGCCGTCCCCGGATCACGGCCTCAAGGGCGTCGAGGACGAGGGTGTTGGCGCGGTCCCCGATCGCGTGGATGCACACCTGGAAACCACGCTGGGCCGCGGCGCGGGCCCGTCCCTCGAGCTCGTCGACGGGGAGCAGGAGGAGCCCCTGGTTCCCCGGGTCGTCGCAGTATGGCGCGTGGAGCGCCGCGCCCCGGGAGCCCAGCGCGCCGTCCGCCATCAGCTTCACGGCCTCAACGACCAGCCGTCCCTCGCCGTCACGCGCCGGCCCCTCGCCGAGCGCCGCTTGCCACGCGGCGGGGTCGGCGCCCCGGAGCGCGACGTGATTGCGGAACGGGAATGCGCGTGCGGCAGCGAGCCTCCGGTAGGCGCCGAGGGCGTCGAGGTCGGCCCCCATCTCGTGAACCCCGGTCAGGCCGACCGCGAGGCAGTCGACGATGGCCGCCCGCACGGCGTCCTCCAGCTGCGCCGGGCCCGGGCGCGGCTCCACCCGCCGCACCAGCTCCTGGGCAGTGTCGATGAGGACCCCGGTGGGCTCCCCGTCGGCGTCGCGCTCGAGGCGGCCCCCCGCCGGGTCCGGTGTGTGCCGGTCGATCCCGGCGATCCGGAGCGCGGCCGAGTTGACCCACGTCGCGTGGCCGTCGACGCGAACCAGGGCCACGGGATGGTGCGGAGCCGCGCGATCCAGCGACACGCGCGTTGGGAAGCGCCCGCCCGGCCAGCGATTCTGGTCCCATCCGCGCCCGAGGATCCACTCCCCGGAGCGGGCGGACCGGGCGCGGTCGGTGACGCGCGCGGCGCTCGTCGCTTCGGAGGCGAGCCCCGCGACGTCGAGCGCCAGGCGGAGGCGCGCTAGGTACATGAGGTGACCATGGGCGTCGACGAGCCCCGGCAGCACGGCCCGGCGGCCGAGGTCGATTTCGGGCTCACCGGCCGGGGGATTGACGTCCGCGCGCCGGCCGGCGAAGGCGACGCGCCCGGCTCGGACGACGAGTGTGTCGACCACGCGGTCGGCCGGGTCGAGGGTGTAGATGCGCCCGTTGGAGAGCAGCACGGTCGGCCGCTCGGGCTAGGTGGCCCCCGCGGGCGACGGGGCCGCCCGGCTCCCTCGCGCCCCGAGGATCGGCCAGACTGCCAGCCAGACGTAGAGCAGGATCCCGATGAGGCGGCCCGCGCCGCTCGCGCCGAAGATGACGTGGAATCCGAACGTGTCGGCGAGCCAGCCTCCCAGGAGCGGCCCCGCCACCGCGCTGGCGAACACCACGGTCTGGTAGAGCGCGACCGCCTGCGGCCGGTGGGCCGCCGGGGTGAGTTCGAGCAGGAGCGCGAAGTTGGCGAGGTTGTAGCCGGCCCAGACGAGCCCGGCGTAGGCCTCGAGCACGCCGACCTGCCAGGGGGCGGTGATCCAGATCCAGGCCGTCGGGATGATCGGGATGAGGAGGCCGGTGAGCGCCTGCGTCTTGAGCGCCCCCAGGCGGTCCATGACCCGGCCGAACACGCCGCTCCCGATCAGCCCGAAGAGCGTGTTGACGCCGGCGAGGAGCCCCACGGTGCCCGCCCCCGCGCCGAGGTGGCGGACCAGGTAGACGTTGAAGAACGGCGCCGCCACCTGCAGCGCGAGGTTCCACACGAAACCGCTCACGATCAAGCCGAGGAACGCCCGGTTGCCGGCGATCGCGCTCCAGAGCCCGATGATGCCGCCCGCGGTCGGCCGGATCCGGGCGGCGCGATGGGGTTCGGGGATGCACACGAAGCAGAGGGTACCCGCCAGGCCGGTCACGAAGGCCAACGCGAATACGGCCTGGTACCCGAGGTTCGGCTGACCGAGCCAGCCGTTACCGGCCTTGATGAGCCACCCGGCGAGGGGCGCGACCAAGAGGGCCGCCAGCATGATCATGAGGTTGCGGTTCCCGAAGTACTGCGCGCGCAGGCGCGGTGGGACGAGGTCCCCCACGAGCACCGTCCACGCCGGATTGCCGAAGTTGGACATGAAGGACCGGACGCCGTTGAGGGCGATGATCAGCCAGACGGCGGTCGCCGGGACCCCCGTTAGCCACGGCACCATCGCGAGAGCGAGCAGGGCGACCCGGGCCAGGCCGCCGACAGTCCACGTGACGAGCGGCTTCCGGTGGCGCGCGGCCTCGGCGGCGCGCGCTCCGGGGAACAGGGACACGGCGCCGAGGAGGTTCTGGATCGCCGCCAGAAGCCCGAGCTGGCTCGTGCTCGCCCCGTAGGCCATCGCGTAGAGCACGATGAATCCGAGATAGAGATTGTCGCTCACGGTGGTGAAGAAGCCGTCGAGCCACGACCACCGGATTCCGGCGAGCCGGCGAGGCGTGAGGGCATCGTCGTCCCCGGCCGCGGCCTGCTCGGGATGCTTGAGCGCTTCCCAGTTCAGCCGGTGCGGCCGCAGGTGGTCGAGGCGGCTGACCCGGCGCTGCACGATGTGCTGATGCCAGCGGCTCGGCGCGAGCGGCGTCCCGGTCGGCACGATGAAGCGGTCCAGCCAGGCGAGTCGCGAGCGGCCGCGGGTGTGAAGATTCACCGCGCCATGGTGACCGCTAGGCTCGGGCGGCGCAAGAGCTAGACTGAACCGCGTGGCGCGCGAGGGACGGGGCAGGCAGCGGGGGCGAGCCTGGCGCCGCCTCGCGCTCCTCGCGCTCGTCGCCGCGATCGCCTGGCTGGGCTACGAGGCGTGGACCTGGCCGCGCGTGAGCCGCCTCGCCACGGGCCCCCCCCGCACCACCGCGTTCATCGAGGCCTTCCGGGCCGAGCAGCGGGCCGCCGGGCGGGACGGCCGCGTCCAGTGGACCTGGGTGCCGTACTCCGCGGTCTCGATCCACGTCAAACGCGCGGTGGTCGTCGCCGAGGACATCAGGTTCTTCGCGCATGGGGGCGTCGACCTCGACGAGGTTGAGGAGGCGCTCGGGCGCGCCGTCGAGCGGAAGGCGCTGCCGCGCGGAGCCTCCACCATCACGCAGCAGCTCGCGAAGAACCTCTGGCTGACGCCCTCGCGGAGCCCGCTCCGAAAGGCGCGCGAGCTGGTCCTCGCATGGCAGCTCGAGCGGACGCTCACCAAGCGGCGGATCCTGGAGCTCTACCTGAACGTCGCCGAGCTCGGCCCGGGGTGTTACGGCGTCGAGGCGGGGGCCCGCCGCTACTTCACCAAGTCGGCCGCGGACGTGGGGCCCTTCGAGGCGGCGCAGCTCGCCGCGAGCCTGCCGAACCCGCGCGCCTGGCATCCGGGGTCGACGAGCCGCACCTACCAGACCCAGGTGGCGCGGGTGCTCCGGCGAATGGACCGCGCCGTGTGGCTCGACCGGCTCCTCTGACGGGCGGAGGGGTCAGCGGGTTAGGCCGAGGATCGGGCGGGTCGACCCTCCGAGAGCCCGGACGACGGCGCTGAGCACCTCGTCCGGCGTGTCGGGCCATACGGGGCCCACTGGTCCGACGACCAGCCCTCGATCACCGACCGCCGCGAGCGCGGCGCGCGCGGCCAGAACGGCGCGCTCGGGAGGCTCGTCCCGGAGCGCCCGGGGCTCGAGTCCGCCCAGGGCGGCGGCCGGCAGCCGGAGGTGCCCCTCGGCGAGCGCCGGCCCGTGGACCCCCGGGGTCCAGCCGACCACCTCGGCGGGCCAGGCCGCCACCCGCGCGAACGGGGCGGGCCCGGTCACCTGGACCACTCGAAGGGTCGTGCGACCGTCGAGGGCGGCGAGGACCGCCCGATCGTGAGGTTCGACGAGCTCGGCGTAGGTGGCGGACCCGAAGGCGGGTTCGTCGGGCACCTCGACGGTGTACAGCACGCCGGCGAGACCCTCGGCCAGACAGAGCTCCGCGAAGCGAGTCTGGGTCTCGGCGAGCGCCCGCAGGGCGTCGCCCACGAGCCCCGGCCACTCTCGGAGATGGACACCCAGGCGGCCACCCCCCAGCCGGGTCGCCACGGCGGAGGGGGCGGGAAGGACCACGACCACCGGGGCGTCGCCGATGCGGCGGTCGAATCCCACGCGGACCAGTGTCTCCACGACCTCCGTGTATCCCAAGGCCGCCGCGGGATCGAGCGCCCGGATCGCTCGCCAGTCCTCGGGGGAGCTGACGGCGCAGCGGGCGCAGGGACGACTCCCGTCGGCCCGAGGGGTCTCCCCTTCCACGCACCCCCAGGCCTGGGCGGCGTAGCCCGCCGGCGGGGCCACGGCAAGGAAGTCCGACCCGTACCGGTCGTGGAAGCGGAGCGTTGCCTGGGCCAGCCCGGCGGGCGAGCGATCCGCCGTGGGGAAGTGGCGCCAGAAGGCGTACGGCGGCCGGTCCACGGGCTCCCGCCGGGTGGCGGCGCGGAGGCGGTCGAGGCGGCTCACCGGCGCCATCGGCGGGGATGCTAACACGGGTCGACCCGGAAACGGACTTGGCGTATGCTCTCCGGTCGGATGTCCTGATCCATTCCACATCACATCGTCGAAGAGAGACGGGAGGGTGTCCGGAGATGACACGGTTCAGTATGCGGTGGGCAGTGCCGGTCCTCGCGGGTGTCGCGCTGATGGCGGCGGGCTGCGATTCCCCGCCGGAGGCCGAGAAGAAGGCCGCCGACGCCGCGATCGCGGCGGCCAAGTCGGCGGAGGCCGACAAGTACGCCGCGCCCGCTTACAAGGCGGTGTCGGACCTCCAGCGGCAGGCCGACACGCTCATGGGGGAGAAGAAGTACAAGGAGGCCAAGGCTGCCTACGAGCGCGCCAAGGGCCTGGCCGACGACGCGGGGAAGGCCGCCGTGACGGGCAAGGCGGCGATGAAGTCGGAAGTGGAAAAGGGGATCGCCGCCGCCGAGGCCGCGTGGACGGGCATCGACAAGCAGGCCCAAGCCGCGGTCAAGAAGATGAAGCCCGATCAGAAGAAGGCCTGGGAGGACGATGCGAAGGCGACGCAGGCGGCGCTCAAGAGCGCGAAGGACGCCGTTGCCAACTCGCCGGCCGAGGCGAAGGAGAAGCTCGGCGTGGTGCTGGCCTCGATCGAGAAGGCGACGAAGGACCTGGCTGCGGTGGCGCCGCCCAAGGCGCCGCAGGCCAAGACGTCCGCTCCCGCCAAGAAGCCGTAGCGCGTCTCCGACATCACGACCGGCCGGCTCCGAAACGGGACCCGGCCGGTCGTGGCGGGTCCGCCGGCCGGGCTTCCGGCTCGCCGCTCGGTCAGTCGACCACGCGCTCCACGACCAGCGTCACCTCGTCCTCGATCGCGCGACCCCGATTGCCCGGCCGCACCACCCAGCCGGAATGCGCCCGGATCGCGCGGACGGCCGCCTCCACCACCTGGGGGGTGATCCGATCCTGGAACTCGCGCAGCCACACGTAGCCGTCGAGCTCTCCCTCATAGCCGTCCTCGAAGGTGCACCGGAGATCGAGTCTCAGCGTGAAGTCCCGCTCCTCCACGAAGCGCATCTGGGCTCCTTCCGCGCGAGATCGCGGCCGGGTCGGCGCTCGCGCGCCGTGCTGGCCGCTTGATTGTACGATGGGGCCGGTCCGGGACCCAGCCCGGACGGAGACTCCTTGCGCAGGAGGTGCGCCATGGTCATCGTGTTCGGTGCGATCGGATTTGCGCTCCTCGCCCTGACCATCCTGCCGGCACCCGCCGCCGCGTACTCGATGGTGGCCGTCATCGAGACCCAGACCCAGGGTCCGCTCGCCTGTGGCAACACGACGCGGGGCCTGGAGGGGACGCAGACGCTCCTCGGCATCTCGGACGAGATCGCGCTGGCGGCGAGCGACGTCGCCGGCGGCGACCCGAATGGCGGGCTTCAGGTGCGGCCCGTCGTCATCATCAAGGAGCTCGACCGGTGTACGCCGCCCCTGTTCCTGGCGCTCGTCCATCGAGAGCGAATCCGCCTCGTCGAGATCCGCTTCTTCGACCGGCAGGGCGTCCACTTCTTCACGATTCGCCTGGAGGACGCGCTCGTCACGCGCATCTCTCGGGTCGTGCGCTCGCACGGTCTACACGAGGAGGTGGCCTTTGCGTTCCGCGGGATCCAGCTCATCGACGAGCGGAGTGGAGCGAGCGCGTCCCACCACTTCGCCGGCGAGGCCGGCTGATCCTCGACGGACGCGACGCCTAGACGGCGCCGGCGGCGTGCGGCTTCAGCACTCCGAGGGCGACCCGATGAAAGGGAGTCTCGATCCCTGCGGTCTGTCCCCGGCGGACGACGGCGCCCGCCAGCCCGTCGATCTCGAGCCGCCGCCCCTGCTCGAGGTCGACCGCGAGGGATGCCCGCCAGGTCGCCGGCATGCCCTGGACGAACGCGAGCGCGCTCTCGACGTCCTCCTCCGTGAGCCCGACCCCCTGGGCCCGGGCCACCGCCGCCACCTCGCGCATGCCCTGCTCCGCCAGCCGCCACGTCTCCTCGTGCGCCCGAAGACGGGCCAGCGGCACGCGCGTCATCGCGCTGAGGGCCGCCATCGGAGCCAGGACCATGAGCTTGCGCCAGATCTCGAGACGAATGTCCGTGCTCAGGACGGCGTCGATGCCGGCGGCCCTCGTCAGGGCCACTAGGCGGGTGAGCCGCGCGCTCTCGCGTCCGTCGAGCTCCCCCAGCGTGAGGCGGTTGAGCGCGTTGTGCCGGATCACGCCTGGGGCCACGACTTCTCCGTTGATCACGACGACGCCGCCGACGACCCGGGGGCGGCCGTGGAGGCCGGCCACGATGTCCGTGGCATCCACCCCGTTCTGCAGGCACACCACGGCGGTCTCGCGGCCGAGCATCGGTCCGATCGCGCGCGCGGCGGCCTCCACGTCGTAGAGCTTGGTCGCCAGCAGCACGGCATCCACGGGCCCCACCGCGCCCGGGTCGTCGGTGGCGGAGGCCGGAGCGACCAGCAGGTCCCCCAGCGGGCTCAGGATCTTGAGCCCGTCCTTGCGGATCGCCGCCAGGTGCGGGCCCCGCGCGATGAAGGTCACTACGGCGCCGCCCGCCGTCAGGCGCGCGCCGATGTAGCCGCCGATGGCGCCGGTCCCCATCACGGCGATCTTCATGTCCGCCCCTCCTGGCCTGCGCGCTCGACCGGCCCCCTAGGCGTCAGGGGCGTCCCGGCGCCTCGCCTCGAGGACGCCGAGCGAGCTTGGTCACCTGATTCACACCGACCTCGGCGAGGTAGAGGTTGCCCCGAGAGTCGCCCCAGACGCCGTGGGCGCCCAGGTTCACCGGCCGGCCGCGGGCCAGGAGCCGCCCGTCCCCCGAGTACATGCTGATGCGCGGGATCTGGTCCGTCACGTAGACGGTGCCGGCCGCGTCGACGTAGATGTCCATGGGGTGATAGAGGTCCCGCCACTCGCCGTAGTAGTCGCCCTCCGGACTGAAGAGCTGGATCCGGTTGTTCTCGCGGTCGGCGACGAGTACCCGGTTCTCGGCGTCGACCCAGATGCCGTGGGGAGTGGTGAACTGGCCGCGCCCGGCCCCCGGCGCGCCCCAGGATCCCAGATGCTTGCCCTCGGCCGAGAACCGGTGCACCGACGAGTTACCGTAGCCGTCCGCGACGTAGATCTCCCCGGTCGGCGACACGGCGACGTCGGCGGGGTGATTGAACGGCGCCTGGAGCGCCGGCCGGCCGCGGTGGCCCAGCGTCAAGACCACTCGACCCTCCGGGGTGAGCTTCAGCACCTCGTGCTCGTCGCGATTGCACAGGTAGACATGGTCGTCCGCCCCGACGAAGATGCCGTGGGCATCGGAGAGGCGCTGGCTGCCCCACGCGGTGAGAAAGCGGCCGTCGCCGGCGAAGACCAGCACGGGCGGATCCTTCCGCTGGTAGAAGTACACCCGATCCTTCGAGTCCACGGCCACGTGGCTGACGAGCCCGAGGCTCCAGCCCGCCGGCAGGGTTCCCCAGGGGCGGACGACGTCGTAGACGAAGTCGCCGGTCCCCACGACGAGGCCGACCGCGTGATCTGTGGACACTTGGTGATCTGTGGACACTTGGCTGTCTCCCGCGGTCCGGCTCGCTGGCCGCCGCCGCGCCACCGAGTATAGGAGGGGCAGCGGCGGCCGACCAGGCGTCTCGGCCAGCGTGGCTATCGCCTCCCGGCCGTCCCCCCGGGGTTGCCCCGGCAACGGCAAAGCCCGAGACATCGGAGGACGATTACCACCTCGCCGTGGGGCGGGTTGGAAGGACCTAGTCGCCCGCGCGGGCTAGCCCCTGGCGGGGAGAGCCTCCGGCGTGGCTCTAGTAGGCCGGATGCGCCGCCGTCGATGTGCCGAGCGTGGCGAGCAGTCGAGCGGCCCGCTCGCGCTTGGCCGGATCCGGGTCTCGGGCCACGATGCGCTGGAGGACAGCCCGCGCGCGCGGGTCCCCCGCCTCGCCGAGGGCGAAGCCGAGCGCATCGCGTCGGTCGAACCAGGTCCGGTCGAACGGGACCTCCGTCAGCGGCAGTCGCGTCCAGTAGTACTTGAGCGCGTCGGAGCGCCAGCCGGCGTAGACCTCCTCCCACGTGAGCGGCTGGCCATCGGGGCTGGCATTGTCCGGATTGAAGGGGTCGCGGACGCGCTGGTAGCGGCAGTCGATCGACATCCGAAGCCGGTCGCTCCGGTTCTCCACGCCCTTGTGCACCGTCAGACTGTGGAAGACGAGCACGTCGCCGGTCCGCATGGGGCCGCCCGTCCACCGTCCCTCGAGCGGATCGAGGATCTCGATGCCGCCGGCGCCGTTCCCGATGCCGAACTCGAGGACGCCGAGCGTCTGGGAGCCTCGCGCCACCTGGAGGCCGCCGAGCTCGGGGGGACAGTCCATCAGGGGGATCCACGCCGTGTACACGTCCGTGGTCCCCTGGACGTTCGGGTAGTCCTGGTGGGCCTTGGTCGTGTACTCGGGCTGGCTCGGGAAGATGTTCCGCATGAGCACGCGCGGGTGCGGGAACACGGGGGCTCCGAGCAGCCGCTCGAAGAATTCGAGGAGCCGGGAGTGATGCTTGAGCGTGTGATAGCTCTCGAGCCGGTTGATCCGGCGGAGGACCTCGAGGTACCGCGGCTCGGGGTCCACGCAGAAGCCCCGGGGGTCGGCGACCGCGTCCGCCAGGGGGGCGTCCCGCCGGAGCCACCCGGCGTCCCGCGCGATCGTCGCCACCTCCCGCTGAACGCTCGTCACCACGTCCGGGGGCAGGAGGGCGGGCAGGTAGAGGTACCCGTCGCGGGCCATCCGCGCGGCGAGCGCGGGGCCGTCCGTCAGAAGCGCGGCGGAGTCCAGGAGCGGGTGCATGGAGGCAGCTCGGCTCGATGCTTGACGGTAAGGGGCGATCATCGCCCCGTCAATCCCGCGTCTCGATGACCGGCGCCCCGTCAGCGCGACCCGCGCACCCGGCGCTGCATGGCGTCCAGGTAGGCGTCGAGCTCGGCCTGGCTGGCGAACACCTGGTCCGCGGGCAGCGCCTTGACGATCTCGAACACCCGGAGCACCGCGGGCTGCGGATTGAGGAGGGCGACTCGGCCCCCTCGCCCCTCGATCGCCCGCCGCGCGCGCACGATGCACCGGATCCCCGCGCTGCTGATGTACTCCAGCCCGTCCAGCTCGAACACGAGTGACGTGACGGCCGGGGACTCGAGCACCGGGGCGAGCTCCGCCTCTAGCTTCGGCGCCGTGAGGGTGTCGAGACGCCCACGAAGCGCCACCCGGCGCTCGGCGGGTCCCTGGCCGGTGATCTCGATGTGCAGCTCCATGACCTCTCCTTGCCCGACCGCTGCCGCGGCCTGGAGCGGCGCTCCCTCCGCGGCCGGAATCGGCCGGCTCCGGTAGAACGTGAGTACGTTAGTCGATCCCTCGCGCGCGTACGACCAGCGGCTGACAAGCTGCCTGACCAGCACCAGGCCGAGCCCCCCGACCGGCCGCTCGGCGAGGGGCGCGTCGAGGTCCGGCCCCGGAGCGTCGAGCGGGTTGAAGGGCGGGCCCGTGTCCTCGATGCGGATCTCGATCTCGTCCGGGAGGAGCCGGAGCCCGACGCGCGCCTCGCGCCCGGGCTCGCCACCGTAGGCGTAGGTGGTTACGTTGGTCACGAGCTCCTCGACGACGAGTCCACACTCGTGGACGGTTGCCGGGGGGATGTCGCGGCTCCGCAGGATCGCCTCGATCCAGCGCCCGGCCCGGGCGAAGCTCTCGGGCGCGCTGTCGACCGACAGGCACCACGACTCGTCCCCGCACGTATCGACCACCACGTCCGCCGGCCGGTACTGCGCCGCCAGCACCGCCAGGTCGTCGCGCGGGCCTCCGCGCTCCGAGAAGCGCTCGACCGCACTCACCAGCCGCGCCGGCAGGGTGCCCAGAGCATCCGGCGGCGTCTCGGACACGACGCGCCGCATTCGCTCGAGACCGAAGGCCGCGCCCGTCTCGTCGAACGCCTCAGTCACGCCGTCCGTGCAGAGGACGAGCACGTCACCGGGGGCGAGGTAGCCGGTCCACACCGGAAAGCCGTGGCCCGCGTCGAGGCCCAGAGCCGCCCCGCCCTCGACGGCCAGCACCGTGGTGGCGCCGCCGACCCGCCGCACGAGGGGGGGCTCGTGGCCGGCGCTCGCGTAGCGAAACTCCCCGGTCTCGCCGTCGAGCACGATGAACGCCATGGTGACGAACATGCACATGTCGTTGCCTTGGGAGAGTCGGGCGTCCAGCTCCCGCAGGACCTCGTCGGGCCCGCTCTCGCCCCGGCTGATCGCCCGCAGGAGCCCGGTGACCCGTGCCATCAGGAGCGCGGCCGGCATGCCCTTGTCGGCCACGTCGCCGATCACGAGAACGAGTCGGCGCCCGTCGAGGAGAAAGAAGTCGTAGAGATCGCCGCCCACCTCGCGCGCCGGCTGGAGCGTGGCGGCGATCGCGTACTGCCCGACGAGCGAGTCGGACGGCGGGGCGGGCAGCAGTGACTGCTGGATCTGCCGGGCGATCTCGAGCTCGCGCGCGCGCCGCTGCTCCTCCGCGAGGCGAGCGGCCCGCTCCTCGATGTGGACCTGGAGCATCTTGCGCATCCGGTCGGTCACGTCCCGGAGCGCGCCGACCTCCAGGGGGTTCCAGATCTCGGGCAGCCTGGTTTCGAGGTCTCCCCGACCGATGCGCTCGACCGATCGCGCCAGCGTCTCGAGGGGCCGGGAGATGCGGCGGGCCGAGAGCCAGACGAGGCCGAGGGCTAGTCCGAGCAGGCCGAGGCCGATCAGGAGCTGCCACTGCGCCAGACCACGGGCCCCGGCCACCAGCTCGTCGTGCGGGGCGGCCAGGAGCAACGTCAGCGGCTCTCCCCCCTCGAGCGTGATGAGGCGCCGCCCGCCGACCCACGGGCGGCCCTCGATCGACAGGGTGGTGTGCCCTCGCACCGGGTCGACCGAGGCGAGGAGTCGCGCCAGGGCGGGGTCCCCGAGGTCGACGAGGCGGGTGAGCGCGGGATCGCCGCTCGAGGCCGGGCGGACCAGTCGTGACGGGTCGGGATGGGCGATGACGAATCCCCGGCCATCGACCAGTGCCATTCGCGCCGACGGGGTCACGCGGGATCGGGCGAGATGGCGGGAGAGCTCCTGGAGCGTGATGTCCGCGCCGACGACGGTCCCGGCCTGTGCGCTCCGGCGGGCGATCGTCGTGCCCACCTCACGGGTCGTGAAGAACACGTACGGACTGGCGCGCACGAGCCCCGCGGTTGCCATCGCCTGCTGGTACCAGCCGCGGGTGCGCGGGTCAAAGCGATAATCGGGCCGGGGCAGGTCGCGGAGGACGGCGAGCTGCTCGTCCAGGAAGAGATACCGCCCCGGCGTCGGGCGGTCGGTGGCGGCCAGGCTCTGAACGAGGAAGGTCGCCTCCGGGGGCGCGCCGAGGCCGGGCCGGATGGCGTCGCTCAGCGAGCGGACGAGAAAGAAATCGCCGTTGCCGAAACCGACGTACACGGCGGAGATCTCGGGGTGCTCCGCGAGGGCCGCGGTGAGCAGCGGGAGAGCCTCGAGGCGCCCGGCCAGGGTCGGAGTCTGCGTGATCGGATGCCGGGCGACGAGCTCGACCAGGAGCCGGGCCGGGACGAGCAGGTTGGTAACCCGGTCGGCGGTGTGCTCGGCCACCTGCAGGAACGTCTCGTCGCCGACCGTGAGCAGGAGGCGCGAGGTGGCCCGGTAGCCGTAGCCGACGATGGCGAACCCCGCGGCCGCGATGAGCGCCACGAACAGGGTCGCGATGTGCACGCGGAGGCGGAACCGCCACGGGCGGGGCCCGCCGGCCGCGGACGACGCGGCGGGGTCGGGCGAGCTCGTGGACACGGGATCGTCGGCCGACGTCAGCACGGACCTCTCTCTCGCCGTGTCTTCACGAGCCCACGGCGATCCTAGCACGGGGGACGCCACGGGCTGGCCGATCGATGCCGCGGCGGCCCAAAGTCGGACGTCCCCGGATCCGGCGGCCCCCGCGTGGCTCTGGCTCCGGGCGGCTGGCCGCGCTACCATACCCCCGCTCGGGGGCGCTGAGGGTTACCGCGGGCGAGGATCGATCCCCGCGACCGAGGCGCGGGCCTCAACGTCGGCATCATCACCAGGGAGGGGAGCCATGCGGAGACTCGGAATCGGACTCGTCGGCCTGGTAGTCTCGCTGCTCGTCGTGACAGCGGCGCAGGCCCAGGGGACGGTCAAGATCGGGCTGATCCTGCCGTACACCGGCCAGTTCGCCGACACGGCCACCCAGATGGACAACGGCATCAAGCTGTACATGAAGCAGCACGGCGACACGGTGGCCGGCAAGAAGATCGAGATCATCCGCAAGGACACCGGCGGGCCCTCGCCGGACGTCGCCAAGCGCCTGGCGCAGGAGCTCGTCGTACGCGACGGCGTGGACATCCTCGCGGGCTTCGTGCTCACGCCCAACGCCCTTGCGGCGTCCGACGTGTCCGCTCAGGCGAAGAAGTTCATGGTGATCATGAACGCGGCGACGTCCATCATCACCACCAAGTCGGACTACTCCGTGCGCAGCTCTCTCACACTCCCCCAGGTCGCCGAGACCCTCGGCGCTTGGGCTCACAAGAGCGGCGTCCGGAAGGTCTACACAATGGTCTCGGACTTCGGGCCGGGGCACGACGCCGAGGGCGGGTTCCACCGGGCGTTCAAGGCGGCCGGGGGCGAGATCATCGGCTCGGTCCGCATGCCGGTGGCGAATCCGGATTTCTCCGCCTTCGTCCAGCGCGCCAAGGACCTGAACCCGGAGTCGATCTTCATCTTCGTGCCGGGCGGTGCCCAGCCGGCCGCCCTCGGCAAGGCTCTGGCCGAGCGCGGTGTCGACCCCAAGAAGATCAAGATCCTCGGGACGGGCGAGGTCACCGACGAGACCGCGCTGCGGAACATGGGCGACGACGCGCTCGGCATCATCACCGCCTGGCATTACGACCCGAACCACGACTCGGCGCTGAACAAGGCGTTCGTGCGCGAGTTCGCCGCGGACAACAAGATCAACCCGAACTTCTTCGCGGTCGGCGGCTATGATGGCATGCACCTCATCTACGAAGCGCTGAAGAAGACCGGCGGCAAGACCGACGGGGAGAGCCTGATCAACGCGGCCAAGGGTATGGCGTGGGAAAGCCCGCGGGGACCGATGTCCATCGACGCCGAGACCCGCGACGTCATCAACACCATCTACATCCGGCGCGTCGAGAAGGTCGGCGGGAACTTGGTCAACGTGGAGTTCGACAAGGTCGAGAACGTCAAGGACCCGGTGAAGGCGTCGATGAAGAAGTAAGCCGCCGATTGTCTTCCCTCCGTTTGGCGCCCAGGACGGGCAGCCGGCGATGATCGGCCCTGTCCTGGGCGTCCTGTTCGACGGCCTCGCGTACGGCATGCTGCTCTTCCTCCTGTCGGTGGGGCTGTCCGTCACGCTGGGGATGATGAACTTCGTCAACCTGGCGCACTGCAGTTTCGCGATGCTCGGCGGCTACGTCACCGTGACCCTGATGAACCATCTCGGATGGCCGTTCCTCGCCACGTTGCCCTGCGCGTTTCTGGCGGCGGCCCTGGTGAGCGTGGCGCTGGAGCGGAGCCTCTACCGCCGCTTGTACGGGGCCAGCGACCTCGACCAGGTGCTGCTCACGATCGGGCTCGCGTTCATCTCGGTCGCGGCGGCCGCCTACGTCTTCGGGACGGTGCTGCAGGAGATCCGGATGCCTTCCTACCTGCGCGGGGCCGT
>DATAFX010000163.1:0-14657 GCA_036257195.1 Candidatus Methylomirabilota bacterium
TTCGCACAACCGCACGGCGCTCTCGAGGATAGCTTCGAAGACGGGCTGAATGTCGGTCGGGGAGCCACTGATGACCCGGAGAACCTCGGCCGTCGCCGTCTGCTGCTCGAGGGATTCGGTAAGCTCGCGGTTCCGCGTCTCAAGCTCCGTGAACAGGCGCACGTTCTCGATCGCGATCACCGCCTGGGCGGCGAAGGTTCGGAGGAGCTGGATCTGGCGGTCAGTGAAGGCCCCTTCGGGGCGGGACACGTTGAGGGTGCCGAGAACGCGACCTTCCTGAAGCAGCGGCACCACGACCAGGCTCTTGAAGCCATGAGCGAGCGAGAATTCGCGCACCCATGTCGGGACGTCTGGGTCGCTGGTCAGGTCTGGGTGGTGGACGACTGACGCGTTGCGAATTGCGGACGCCGTCGGCGTCGCCTCATCGTCGAGGCTTCTTGGGTACCGCTGACGGAAGGTCTCGAGCCTCCCGGGAGACAGGCCGTGATGCGCCGCCAGCCGGATCTGGGTGCCGTCGAACCGGAAGACCGATCCGTCGGGGCCGGCGCAGATGCGTGCAGCGTTCCGCGCGATCGTGTCGAGGACCCCCTGGAGATCGGGGGGCGAGGCAGCCATGGCGCCGAGGATCTCCGCCGTGGCGGCCTGCTGATCCCGGGCTTGTCGGAGGGATCGCTCGCGCGCCTCGGCCTCGCGGCTCGGCCGCGCGTCGACGTGACGGAGGGCCAGGGCCGCGCTGACGGCGAGCGCCAGCCCGAAGGCCACGAGGAGGAGGGCGCGGGCCCCGCCGCCCCACCGGCCCTCCGTGAGGAGGGCGGCCGCGAGCGGCGCGCAGGCAAGGGCCACGCACGCCGCGAGGCGTGTCCAGGAGCGAGAGCCTGGCCTGGAGGACGGCGTCGCGCGCCTCCGCGGCGGGACCCGGCGAGCCGTCGACACGCGGGGTCCGCTCCGGTCGTCCACTCCGGAGGTCCGGGCCCGCCGGCAGCGAGCTCGGCCCTCGAGATCTACGCCAAAGGCCGCGCCATTATAGCGCCGCGGGTCAGGATCGCGGGCCGGGCCGGGTTTCCTCCGACGTCTCCGACTGAACGGTCGGTGAGACGGCGAATCTTCCCAGTGGCCTGGGGGGCGGCGTTCGTGCTCGGCGGCGCGAGCCGGGGGTATAATCCCGCCATGTCGAGCGGCGACGCCCCAGGGACGGCGTCCAGGGCGGCGTCGCGCCGCGCCTGGCCCGTGCGGCTCGTCGCCCTCGGGGCAGAGCGCCGGGACCACCCCGACGAGAGGACCACGCCCGAACAGCGACTCGCGATGGTCTGGTCCCTGACGCTCGAGGCGTGGGGCCTCTCAGGCCGACCGATCCCCGCGTACCCGCGCGCCGCCAGTCCGGTCCGGCTCTGCCCGCTCGATCGTCGGAGGCCCGAGACGCCCGCGTGAACGATGACTTCCAGGACATGCTCGCGGCCCTCCTGGCGAGCGGCGCGCGCTTCCTGGTGGTCGGGGCTCACGCGCTCGCGATCCACGGCGTCCCCCGGGCCACGGGGGACCTCGACATCTGGGTCCTCGCGGACCCGGTCAACGCCGAGCGTGTCTGGGCGGCGCTGGAATGCTTCGGCGCCCCGGTGGATACGCTGGGCGCCGCGGCCGGCGATCTGGCGCGCCCCGGTCTCGTTCTCCAGATCGGGCTGCCGCCGCGGCGCATCGATCTCCTCACGGAGCTGACCGGGATCGACTTCGAGAGCGCGTGGCACTCCCGCGTGGTGCATCGGGTCGGATCCCTGGAGATCCCGTTCCTCGACCGGGAGACGCTCATCCGGAACAAGCGCGCGACCGGCCGGCTCCGGGACCTGGCGGACGTGGAACGGCTGGAGGAGACCGAGGGGTGAGGCTCGGGCGATCGGCGGTCTCGGCCCGCGCCCTTGACACGGGCCCCACTGCCCACTAAGGTGCTCGACACGATGCACCAGGGTGTCCCGGGATCCATCCGACCGTCCGTCCGGCGCTGGTGGTCGTGGCGCTGGTGGCGCCCGTGCGCCCTGGAGGGACCCGGACCCGCGTAGCAATCGCCGAACGTAGGAAGCGCAGGACAGTCGAGCCGAGGCGAGCGGGAGGGTCCCGCGAGCCCCGGCTCTTTTGGTTCGTGTGAGCAAGGAGCCGCCGATGTCGACCCGTGCCGAGCCGTCGCTGGTCTCCGTCCCGGGGGCCCGCGCCACGCACATGGGCGCCCCCAACGTGGTGCCCCTCTCCCGGGAGCTCCTCGCCGACCTGGAGACCCCGATCTCCGCCTACCTCCGCCTCCGGGACCTCCCGTCGAGCTTCCTCCTCGACAGCGTGGAGGGACCGGCTCAGGTGGCGCGCTTCTCGGTCCTCGGGGGCGATCCCCGCCTGGTCCTGGAGTGCGACGGCGCGGAGGTCCGGGTCCTCCGCCCCGACGGCGCCGTGGTCGAGCACGGGCGCCCGCTCGAGACGCTCGCGCGCCATCTTGGTCGCTACCGGGCCGCGCGGGACCCGGAGCTGCCCCCGTTCACCGGCGGCTTCCTCGGCTACCTCGCGTACGATGCGGTGCGCCTGTGGGAGCGGCTCCCCGACCGGCCGCCGGACGACCTCGGCCTCCCCGTCTTCCGCCTGGCCCTCATGGACACCGTCGTCGTCTTCGACCACCGGAGCCACACGCTCCGCATCATCGCGAACGCGTTCCTCGACGAGGACGGGGGCGCCGAGAGCGCGGAGGCGCGGGCGCGCGAGCGCATCGACCGGGTGCTCGAGCGGCTCAGGAGCCCGCGCCCCGCGGAGCCGCCGGCGGTGCCGGTGGCGCTGGCCCCTCGGTCGAACTGGACGCCCGAAGCCTACTGCCAGGCGGTGGAGCGGGCGCAGGAGCACATCCGCGCCGGCGACATCTACCAGGTGATCCTCTCCCAGCGCTTCGCGACCCCGGTGCCCGGCCTCGATCCCCTCGCCATCTACCGGGCCCTCCGTGTCGTGAATCCCTCGCCCTACATGTTCTTCCTCGACGCCGGGGGCGGGGCGACGCTCGTGGGCTCGTCTCCCGAGCGCCTGGTGCGTCTCGAGGACGGCCGGATCGAGATGCGTCCGCTCGCGGGCACGCGGCCCCGCGGCCGGGACCGGGAGGAGGACGAGGCGCACGCCAAAGCGCTCCTGGCCGATCCCAAGGAGCGCGCCGAGCACGTGATGCTGGTCGACCTCACCCGGAACGACGTGGGGCGCGTCGCCCGCTACGGCTCGGTCCGGGTGAGCGAGCTCCTGACGCTCGAGCGCTACTCGCACGTGATGCACCTCGTCTCCCACGTCGAGGGCGCGCTCGCGCCGGGCCGATCCCCGTGGGAGGTGCTCCAGGCGGTGTTCCCCCACGGCACGGTCAGCGGGGCACCGAAGGTGCGGGCGATGGAGATCATCGACCTGCTGGAGCCGGTCGCCCGGGGGCCCTACGCCGGCTGCGTCGGCTACTTCGGCCTCGACGGGTCGCTCAACACCGCCATCACGATCCGCACCGTGCTGGTGCGGGACGGCACGGCCTACGTCCAGGCCGGCGCGGGGATCGTCTACGACTCGGTGCCGGAGCGGGAGCAGGAGGAATGCGTCGCCAAGGCGCGGGCGCTCATGGCGGCCATCGAGCGGGCCGGCCGGACCGGCGGGAGACCCTGATGCTGCTCATGATCGACAACTACGACTCGTTCACCTACAACCTCGTCCAGTACCTCGGCGAGCTGGGGGCCGAGCTCGCCGTCTACCGGAACGACGCGATCACGGTGGACGAGGTCGAGCGCCTCGCGCCGGCCGGCATCGTCGTGTCGCCGGGGCCGGGCGCCCCGCGGGACGCGGGAGTGTCGGTCCCGGTCATCCGCCGGTGCGCGGAGCGCGTGCCGATTCTCGGGGTGTGCCTCGGGCATCAGGCTATCGGCGAGGTCTTCGGCGGCGTCGTCGAGCGGGCGCCGCTTCCTGTCCACGGGAAGACGGCCTGGGTCCATCACGACGGCCGCGGGGTCTTCGCGGGGTTGCCGAGCCCCTTCGAGGCGACCCGCTACCACTCGCTGGTCGTGCGCCGGGCGGGGCTGCCGGCGTGCCTCGAGGTGTCGGCCGAGAGCGAGGACGGGCTCGTCATGGGCCTCCGCCACCGGACGCTCCCGGTCGAGGGCGTGCAGTTCCACCCCGAGTCGATCCTGACGGGCTCCGGGAAGGCGCTTCTCGGCAACTTCCTCGCCCGCCTCGGGCCGAAGGCGCCCGCCGCGAACGGGGCAGCCCCGGCGTGCGACCCGCGCTGGTTCGAGTGAGCGCCGCCGAGGGACGGCCGGCCGCGGGGAGCCCGGCGCGACGCCGGCGCGTCTTCAGCGGCATCCAGCCCTCCGGGGACGTCCACCTCGGGAACTACCTGGGCGCGGTCAAGCGCTGGGTCGACGGGCAGCGGGACAAGGAGAACTACTTCTGCATCGTCGACCTCCACTCGCTCACCGTCCCCCAGGAGCCGGACACCCTCCGGCGACAGACGCGCTCCCTCGCCGCCCTCCTGCTGGCGGCCGGCCTCGATCCCGATCAGTGCACGCTCTTCGTCCAGAGCCACGTCGGCGCCCACGCGGAGGCCTGCTGGCTCCTCAACTGCGTCACGCCGCTCGGCTGGCTCCAGCGAATGACGCAGTACAAGGACCGGACCGCGCGCCACGAGTCGGTGGGGACGGGCCTCCTCGACTATCCGGTCCTGATGGCGGCCGACATCCTCCTCTACGACACCGACGAGGTGCCGGTGGGCGAGGACCAGCAGCAGCACGTGGAGCTGGCCCGCGACATCGCCGACCGATTCAATCGGCTCCACGGCGACCTCTTCGTCCTGCCGGAGGCCGTGATCCCGGAGGTGGGCGCGCGCGTCATGGGCCTGGACGACCCGACGGTCAAGATGTCGAAGAGCCACGCTCACGTCACGGGCCACGCGATCCGGATCCTCGACGAGCCGGACGAGATCCGGCGGGTCATCGGCCGGGCGGTCACCGATTCGGGCAACGAGATCCGCTTCTCCGACGACCCGGCCCGGGCCGGTGTGACGAATCTCCTCGGCATCTACCAGGCCGTCACGGGAAAGACCCCCGCAGCGGTGGAGGCCGACTTCGCCGGCGCCCGGGGCTACGGCGATCTCAAGCGCCTGGTGGCCGACGTCGTCGTCGCGGCGCTGACGCCGATCCGGACGCGCCACGCGGCGCTCTTGCGGGACCCCGCCGAGCTCGACCGGCTTCTCGCCCGCGGCGCCGACCGGGCCCGCGCGGTGGCCGGCCCGAAGCTCCGCGAGATGAAGCGCCGGATGGGCCTGCTGCTCCCGGCCTGAGGCGGGGCGAGCCCGGTACCGGCCCGGGCAGGGCCTCCGAGAGTTGACTTACCGATCCGCGATCGATACGATCCCAGTAAGACGATGGAGACCGTGACCCTGTCCAGCAAGTACCAGCTGGTCCTGCCCCGCGCGACCCGCGAGCGCCTCCGGCTCCAGCCCGGGACCAAGCTCACCGTGCTCGCCAAGGGCAACGTGATCTTCCTCGTCCCCGAGCGGCCGATGCGGGCGTTCCGCGGTGTGGCTCGTGGCGCGAGCAACCGCGACCTCCGCGAGAAGAAAGACCGCCTCTGATTCTGGTCGACTCGAGCGGCTGGATCGAGTACCTGGCCGATCGGCCGAAGGCCACCCGCTTCGCCCGGTACCTCGAAGGCTCCGAGCCACTCCTCGTATCGGCGATCGAAGTCTATGAGGTGTACAAGGTCATCCGCCGAGACGTGTCGGAAGAGCGGGCAGTGGAAGCGGTATCGGCGCTGCGCCGTGCCACGATCGCCCCGGTTGACGAGTCGCTCGCCCTCGAGGCGGCCGACCTCTCCCTCGCGCACGGTCTAGCCATGGCGGACTCGCTCGTTTACGCGACGGCGCGCCGTCACGGCGCGACGCTCGTCACCGCCGACGTGGACTTCGACGGCCTGGCCGACGCGATCGTCGTCCGGTAAGGGAGCCTACTCCGTGCGGTAGTTCGTGAACTGCATCTCGATCCCCAGGTCCCGGTCGCGGAGCAGCTTGATCACCGCCTGGAGGTCGTCCCGGTTCTTGCCGAACACCCGGACCTGGTCCTCCTGGATCTGGGCCTGGACCTTGAGCTTGGTGTCCTTGATCAGGCGGACGATCTCCTTGGCCTTCTCCATCGGGATCCCCTGCTGCACGCCGATCCGCTGGCGCACGGTTCCGCTGGCGGCGGGCTCCACCTTCCCGTAGGTGAGCGCCTTGAGCGGGACACCCCGGCGGTGGAGCTTCGACTGGAGGACGTCGAGGACCTGCTTCAGGACGTAGTCGTTGTCCGTGTGGACGGTGATGGCGTCCTTCTCCACCCCGAGCTCGGTCTTCGTCTGCTTGAGGTCGTAGCGCGTCTGGACCTCGCGAGTCGCCTGGTGGACGGCGTCCGCCACCGCCTGCGGGTCGACCTTGCACGCGACGTCGAACGAGTTGTCACCCTTGGCCATCGCTCGCTCCCGGCGTCAGTGCTGGACGACCGCGACGCCCGGCGGGGGCACGAAGGTGAACAAGGAGTCGGCAAGCCCCGAGTTGACCACGGTGTCCCCGAACCGGACGGTCACGGTGTTCCCGAGCTCGTCGTGAACGATCGCCTGCCGCACGAGCCAGCTCCGGGGGTCGACCGACACGATCAGGCGCGCCAGGAGGGGCTGTGGTCGCTTCGGCGCCAGGTCCAGGACGACGAGCCCGTCGGCGTCGGTCGGCTGGGCGGGGTTGAGGAAGCGCGGGTCGAAATGCTCCCGCACCTGGCCGAGCCCCTGGAGGAAGCTCCCGGCGGGGCCGGCGAGCACCGCCGGCGCCGCGCTCACGTTCACCTGCTTCAGCTGGGGCGTGTAGATCCAGAGCTTGGCGCCGTCGGACACGACCTCCTGGGGGGTCGGGGTCTGGTACTCCCAGCGGAGACGCCCGGGCTTCTTCAGATAGAGCGTGCCGCGGGCGGCGACGGTCTGGTTGAGCGCCTTGTTGTGTGCCGCCTGCTGGAACGGGGCCTTCAGGTCCGTCACGCGCCGCTGAGCCTGCTCGAGCGCGTTCACCGCCTCGTCCAGGGTCGGGGCAGCCGCCGCGCCGGTGCCGAGCCCGAGGACACCCAGGACGGCCAGGATCAGGGGGAAGGCGAGAGGGCGAATACGCATTGCGGCAGCGGGGTGACGCCGACCGGGGTCGGCGCCCGGTCTAGAGTCCGAGCTCCTCGAGCGCCTCGACGATGACGGCCTTCGACGCCATGTGGACGTCGTTCAGATGGATCAGGTACCCGGACACCCCATCCGGCAGCTCGAAGGGGATCTCGCACTTCCGGCACCACTCCCGACGCGCGGGAATCTCGATGCGATAGGTCTGGATCACCCATCGGAGAAGCTGGCTCTCCCGGCGGACGCCCACGCGCTGAGTCGGCACGCCGAAGGCCTCCTCGAACATCTGCGCAACGGCGCAGGCGCGGTCGCCCTCCGTCAACACGCCGAAGGCCTGGGGGCGCGTGTTCCGTCGTAGAAACTCGCTGAGCTTCATCGCGTTCCATACGATGCCCGAGCGGCCCGGGCACTGTCAACCACTTGGACCGCGCGCGGGACTGTCACTATGGCATCCACCCGCGTACACCACCGGTCGTGGCCCGGACGAGCCAGTCCCCCGTCGCGTGGGTTCACGGGGCGTCAGTGGGAGGCGGAGCGGCGGAGCAGGTACTCGGGGCCGACCAGGATCTGGCGCGGCTTGGCCCCGTCGCCAGGGCCGATGATGCGATCCTGCTCCATGAGGTCGATGAACCGGGCGGCCTTGGGGTAGCCGAGCCCCATGCGGCGCTGGATGAAGCTGATCGACGCCTGTTTCTGGCTCACGACCAGCTCGACCGCGCGCCAGTAGATGTCGTCACGCTCCGCCTCGCCGCCGCTCCCGTTGGCGCTCCGCTCCTCACGGACCGGCTGGACGAGGCCCTCCTCGAAGACCGCCTGGCCCTGCTCCCGGAGGAACCGGACCACCTCGCGGACCTCGGCCTCGGCGATCCACGCCCCGTGGATGCGGACCGGCCGGGACGTGCCGGGCGGCACGAAGAGCATGTCGCCGCGCCCGATGAGCTGCTCGGCGCCGTTCTGGTCGAGGATCGTCCGCGAGTCGACCTTCGTCGCAACCTGGAAGGCGATCCGCGCCGGGAAGTTCGCCTTGATGAGGCCGGTGATCACGTCGACCGAGGGGCGCTGGGTGGCGATCACCAGGTGAATGCCCACCGCGCGGGCGATCTGGGCGAGCCGGGCAAGCGAGGTCTCGACGTCGCCGGCCGAGACCATCATGAGGTCGGCCAGCTCGTCCACGATGATGATCCAGTAGGGCAGCCGCTCGGCCGGCTCGACCTCCCTATTGTAGCCCTCGATGTTCCGGACCGACTTCTCCGCGAGGAGCTTGTAGCGGTCGTCCATCCGCCCCACGATCCACCGGAGGCGCGAGGCCGCCTCCTTGGCGTCGGTCACCACGGGCGCCAGGAGGTGCGGGATGCCGTCATACATCCCTAGCTCGAGCCGCTTCGGGTCGATCATGAGGAACCGCGCCTCGGCAGGCGTGCGGCGGAAGAGGATCGAGCAGATCATCGCGTTGAGCCCGGCAGACTTGCCGGCCCCCGTCGCCCCGGCGACGAGCACGTGCGGCATCGCCGCGAGGTCCCACACGGCCGGCTGGCCGATCGCGTCCCGCCCGAGCGACAGCGGGAGCGGCGCCTTGGAGTCCTTGAACTCCTTGGAGAGGAGGATCTCGCGGAGCGAGACGGTGGAGGGCTCGGGATTCGGCACCTCGATGGCGACGCTCCCCCGCCCGGGCACCGGCCCGAAGACCCGCACCGCCCCCGCCTTCATCGCCAGCGCCAGGTCGTCCGCCAGGTTCACCACCTGGTTCACCTTGATTCCCGGCCCCGGCTCGAACTCGTAGCCGGTGATCACGGGCCCCGGATTGATGCGCGCGATGTGCCCCTTGACCCCGAAGTCCTCGAGGCGCTTTCGCAGCAGCTCGGCGTTCTGGCGGAGCTCCTCCTCGCTCTCCGCCCGTCGACGCTCGGCCCCCGCCGGCGCCTTGAGAAGCGAGACGGGGGGCAGCTGGAACGTGGCGCCCGGGTGCGCGAACCCGAAGAGCTCCTGCTTCGCGCGGCGCCCCTCGGCCGTGCGCGGCCGCTCCTCGCCGGCCCCGGCGCGCTCCGCCGCCGGGCGCGCCCGTTCCTCGCTCCGGACCCGCGGCGGCCGCTCCGCCGGGCGCTCCGCCGCCGGCAGCTCGGGCGGCAGCGCGATGGCTGGCGCGGGCGGCGCCGGACGCGGCTCGACGACGACGGGCGCCGGCGCCGCGGGGGCCGCCATGGGGGCCGCGGCGCGGATCGCCGCCCGGCGCTCCTGGCCGACGCGCCGGAGCCGGGCGACGCGCGCGACCAGGGCGCGCGAGAGGCCCGCGTAGGACGACTGGGTGATGCAGAGGCCCGCGACCGCCAGGAGCGTGAGGAGCAGCACCAGCCCGCCGACGTCCCCCAGGGTCCGCCGGAGCGCGCCCGCGACGGCCCAGCCGAGCCATCCTCCCCGGTGGAGCCAGACACCCCCCACCGACCCCGAGAGCCGGGCGAGGAGCCCGGTCACCGCGAAGAGCGCGAGCCCGGCGCCGACGACGATCGAGAGCGTCCCGACGGCGATCGGCCGCGTGAACGCCGCGAACGCCCACACCATCAGCACGACCGGGACGAGGTAGGCCGCGTAGCCGACCGTGGTGAAGAGGGCCCATCCCACCCAGAGGCCGACCGCGCCGACCCGCGCCTCCTGGTCCACCCAGCGGAGCGCCGGGTCGTAGGACAGGAGCGCGACGCCGAGATAGGCGGCGACTCCGAGCGCGACGACCCCCTGGGCCTCGCGGAGCCACCGGGCGGCGACCTTCTGGGGAGCCCGGGCCTTTGCCTTCGCCATCAGGCGTCCAGGACGATCGGCAGGACGATCGGCTTCCGGTCGTACCGCTGGCTGATGAAGCGGCGGAGCGTGCCGCGGAGGAGGGTGACGAGCGCGTCGCGCTCGAGGGGCACGTCGGCGCCCTCGGCGGCCAGCGCCTCCCGGAGCGCCGCCTTCGCCTCCTCCAGCACGGCCTCGGCCTCGCGCTCGTACACCCAGCCTCGCGAGACGATCTCCGGTCCGGCGACGACCCGGCCGGTGGCGCGATCCACGGTCACCGCGACGACAACCATCCCGTCCTCGGCGAGGAGCTGGCGGTCGCGCAGCACCACCGCCCCCACGTCCCCGACCCCCTTCCCGTCGACCAGCACGCGGGCGAGGGGGACGCGGGCGAGCACGCGCGCGCTCGTCTTGGTGAGCTCGAGCCCTTCCCCGTCCTCGATGACGAACGCGTGCTCGGCGGGGAGGCCGACCTCCTGCGCCAGCCGGGCGTGGGCCTGGAGATGCCGGTACTCCCCGTGGACCGGGACGAAGAACTGCGGCCGGACGAGACCCAGCATGAGCTTCAGCTCGTCCCGCGACGCGTGGCCCGAGACGTGGACGAACGCCACCCCTTCCCACAAGACCTCGGCGCCCTGGCGGAGGAGCCGGTTAACCAGGCGCGTGATCGTGCGCTCGTGGCCGGGGATGACCCGGGCCGAGAGGATCACGAGGTCCCCTTGGCCCACCTGGAGGTACTTGTGCTCCGCCGCCGCCATGAGGGCCAGCGCCGAGTTCGGCTCGCCCTGGCTCCCGGTGGAGATGATCACCTGGCGGTAGGGCGGCAAGGCCGACAGCTCCTCGAGCGGGAGGAGGGCGCCGTCGGGCACACGGAGGTAGCCCAGCTCCGCGGCCAGGCGCACGCTCGTCTCTATGCTCCGCCCGAGGAGCGCGACCTTGCGGCCGAAGCCGACGGCGAGGTCGAGCACCTGCTGGATGCGGTGGACGTGGGAGGCGAACGTCGCGACGATGACGCGCCCGGGGGCCCGGCGGATCCGGTCGGCCAGGGCGCGGCCGACTTCGTGCTCGGGCGGCGTGGTCCCCGGCCGGTCGACGTTGGTGGAGTCGGCCATGAGGCAGAGGACGCCGCGCTCCCCGAGCTCCGCGAGGCGGTGATAGTCGGAGCGTTCGCCGTCGATCGGGTGCGGGTCGAACTTGAAGTCCCCCGTGTGGACGAGGGTGCCGACCGGTGTCTCGATCCCGTAGCCGAGGCCGTCGACGACCGAGTGCGTCACGCGGATCGGCTCAACCCGGAAGCCGCCGACGTCGAACGCACGCCGCGGCTCAACGGGCACGAGCCGGGCGCGGTCGTGGAGCCCGTGCTCACGGAGGCGTTCGCCGGCCAGCGCGAGGGCCATCCGGGGCCCGTAGACCGGCACGTCCAGCTCGCGCAGGAGGTACGGGAGGGCACCGATGTGGTCTTCGTGGGCGTGGGTCAGGATCACCCCGCGCACCTGGGCTCGTTTCGCGAGGAGTGGCGAGAAGTCCGGAATCACATAGTCCACCCCGGGCATTTCGTCGTCCGGGAACATGAGCCCGCAGTCGACGGCCAGGAGGTCCTCGCCGGACTCCACGAGCATCATGTTCAGGCCGATCTCGCCGAGGCCGCCGAGCGGGAGGATACGAACGCTGGGCTCGATCGCAGGGTCGCCCGAGGCCCCGGCCGAAGCGCTGGCCGGGATGACGCGGTCGGTCATACTTGGGCGTAGCGTATCACGCGGCCTCGGAGGCCCCTAGAAACCGGGCCGGGGCGGAAAACGACCGAAGCGGCGCCGTCAGCCCGCAGGAGTTCGGCCGAGCGCGTCGGCGAGGCGAGCGAATTCCTCGAGCGAGAGGGTCTCCGCCCGGCGCCCGCCGTCGATCGCCGCCTCGGCGAGGGCGGCCGCGAGACGCCCCGGGCCGCCGAGGCCCCCGCCCCGGAGCGCGTTCTCCAGGGTCTTCCGGCGCTGGCCGAACGCAGCGCGGACCACGCGCGCGAACAGGCCCTCGTCGCTGACCTCGACCCGCGGGACGGATCGGAAGCCGACCCGGATCACGGCGGACTCGACGGCCGGCGGCGGCCGGAAGGCAACCGGGGGGACGACCTCGAGCCGGGTGATGTCAGCCCAGCGCTGCCAGAAGATCGAGAGGGCGCCGTAGTCGCGGCCGCCCGGGCGCGCGGTGACGCGCTCCGCCACCTCGCGCTGGAGCATGAGGACTGCGGCGGCGAGGGTCGCGCGCGCGTCGAACAGGCGCCCCAGGATGGGTTTGGACACGCTATACGGAAGGTTGCCCACGACGAGCACCCGGCCCCCCGGGTCGGGGCGAAGCGCGCCGAGGTCCTCGTACGCGAAGCTGCGCGCGTCGGCCAGCACGATGTCGACGCGCCCGGCCTCCGGCCAGCTGCGCGCGGCCTCGGCCAGCCGGGCCTGGAGCGCGGGATCGATCTCGAGCGCGACCAGACGTCCGACTCGCGCCGCGAGAGCCCACGTCAGGGTGCCCGGGCCGGCGCCGATCTCGCAGGCGACGTCGGCCCGGGTCGCCCCGACGGCGTCCACGATCCGCGCCGCGACGCCCGGATCGGTCAGGAAATGCTGTCCGAGCGCTCGCCGCTGGCGGCCCGTGACACGGGGCGCGCGCCCGCGCGGTCCGCCCGGCCCACCGGTCACGAGGCCCGGCCGCCCGCGATCCGCAGGGCGTGATGCTCCGCGAGGAGGGCGGCGTGGACGGCACGCACCTGGGCCGCGGTCTCCTCGGGCTCGCCGGAGTTGTCGATGACGAAGTGCGCGTGCCGCACCTTCTCGAGGAGCGGCATCTGGCTCGCCACCCGACGCTCGGCCTCGGCGCGATCGAAGCCGTCCCTGGCCATGAGGCGCTCGAGCTGGACCTCGCGCTCGGCGTAAACGAGGACCACGCTGTCCACGTTCCCTGTCGCGCCGACCTCGATGAGGAGGGGGATGTCCAGCACGACCAGGCCGTCGAAGCCCTCGGTCGCGAAGGCGTCCAGGGCGGCCTGCCGGCGCGCCATGATCGCGGGATGGGTGATCGCCTCGAGGACCTTCCGGCGCGCGGGCGCGGCGAACACGAGGGCGCCGAGGCGCTTCCGGTCGAGTTGGCCGTCGGCCTGGAGGACCTCCCGCCCGAACTCCTGGACGACGGCCCGCCAGGCCGGCTCGCCGGGCGCGACGACCTCGCGCGCCAGGACGTCGGCGTCGATGACCCGGCAGCCCCGCTCCGCGAGCTGCCGGCTCACGGCGGACTTCCCCGATGCGATCCCGCCAGTGAGCCCCACGAGCAGGAAGGGCCTCGAGGCCCGCGGTCCCGGCTCGGCGCCGCCCACCGTCACGCTCCGCGAGGCGCCGGCCCGGCCTTGACGACCGCAACGAGCGCTTGCCGCAGGGACGCTCGCATCTGCCGGTCGAGGCGCATCGCGTGCTAGCCGGGAAGCCGGAACTCGCCGCGGGCAACGGTTACCGCCGACCCGCCCACCTCCACCCGCGTGATCGCATCGGGACGACCCTCGACCCTGGCGAACAGTGTGCTCGGGCGCTGGATCTCGGCGCCCTGGCGAATCTCGATCTCCTCACCGAAAGGGATGCGGCCATGCCGAGCCAGGTGGCAGGCGAGCGGCCCGGCGGCGGATCCGGTGGCCGGATCCTCCGGCACGCCGGCGCCCGGGGCGAAGGCGCGCGTCTTCCAGCGGCGCCCCTCCCCCGCGAAGCAGTTCGTCGTCCCCCGCGGGAGCAGACGCGCGAGCGCCTGAAAGTCCGGCTGGAGCGCGGCCACCTGCGCCTCGTTGTCGAGAGCCACGAAGACGTGGCGGGGGCCGTTGTCGTAGAGCTCCACCGGCAGCGCCGCGCGCGCGACCCCGAGGGCGCGGAGGAGGGGGGCGGGGTCCGTGACCCCCTCGACGAGCGGCACCGGCTGCACCATCCGGCCGAAGACGATCCGCGGCCCATCCCGCTCGATCCGGACCGGCACCGGCCCGACGCCCGTCTCGAGCACGATCTCGGGCAGCTGGAGCGGTGCCGCCAGGACGAAGGCGGCCCCCAGGACGGGATGCCCCGCAAACGGCAGCTCGTGGTCCGGCGTGAAGATGCGCAGACGGACGTGACCTCCCGCGCGCGCCGGATAGCAGAACACGGTCTCCGACAGGTGCATCTCGCGCGCGAGCGGCTGGAGGAGCGCCTCCGGGATCCCGCGCGCGTCCGTGAAGACGGCGAGCGGGTTACCCTCGAGCGGCCGATCGGTGAAGACGTCGCAGATCACGTAGCGGAACTCGGGCACCCTGCCCCCTTGGGGTCAGACTTTGACTTCTTAACAATTCCTGGCCGCGGGCCGCCCCGACCGCGATCTCACCGCGCGCCGAAAATCTCTAGAAGTCAAAGTCTGACCCCTAGACCTCGGCCCAGTCGCGGCCTTCCTTGACGTCGACCCGAAGCGGGACGGCCAGCGCCACGACCGCCTCCATCACCTCGGGCAGCAGTGCCCGCACCGTCGCCGTCTCGGCGTCCGGCACCTCGAGGAGCAGCTCGTCGTGGACCTGGAGCAGCATCCGGCTGCGCAGGCCCCGCGCGGGCAGCGCCGCCGCGAGGCGCACCATCGCCAGCTTGATGACGTCGGACGCCGTGCCCTGGATCGGCGCGTTCGCGGCCATCCGCTCGGCCGCGCCCCGCGCCGCCGGGTTCCGCGCGTGGAGCTCC
>DATAFX010000030.1:0-3567 GCA_036257195.1 Candidatus Methylomirabilota bacterium
TGCCCATGATCGGGTTCCAGTCGGGGCTCACCTCGTACATCCCGGACCACCCGCCGGTGATGGCCGCGGTGGCGGCGCCCGGCATGAGCCGGGCCAGCCGGGTCACGATCTCGGTCGTGTGGTCCGCCCCGGGGCGGTCCTCATAGGCATCGGGATCACCAGGGACGATCGTGTCCCGCGTGTTGCCCACCAGGATCAGCCCGCCCGTCTCCGGCCGGAGGTACACCTCGTTGACGAGGTCACCGGTGACCGGGTGGAGCGGGCTCCAGTCGAACGTCGGCCGGAGCGTGACGATGGACTCGCGGCTGGGCGTGACCGGCAGATCCAGCCCGGCCAGCCGTCCGACCGGTCGGGCCCACGGGCCGGCCGCGATCACGACGTGGCGCGTGGCGATCTCTCCGTGCGCGGTGCGCACCGCCCGGACCTGACCCCCGTGTGCGTCGATGCCGGTCACCGCCGTCGACTGACGGAGGTGGCCGCCCAGCTCGGTGAATCGTCGCGCGAAGCTCGACGCCACCTCGTGGGGGCTCCCGTAGCCCGAGCGGGGCTCATACACGACGGCCGCGCCCTCGGGGATCCGGATGTGCGGACTGATCGCGCGCAGCTCGTCGGGCCCGATCAGGCTCGCCTCGATGCCGACCTCCTGGTTCATCCGGAGCGTCCGCTCGACCCGATCCCGGCTCTCCGGCGGTCCCACGAACAGCATGCCGGTCCGCACGAAGCCGGACTCCCCGCCCACCTCGTCGGCCCAGCGCTCGAAGATCCCGCGGGCCAGCAGCGCCATCTGAGCGGTCGGCCGGGTGGTGTAGTGGGTCCGGACGATGGCCGAGGACTTCGCCGACGTGCCGGAGCACACCGTGTTCTTCTCGAGCAGCACCACCCGCCCCGCGCGCCGGCGGGCCAGGTTGAAGGCGATACTCGTACCCATGACGCCGCCGCCGATGACGACGACATCCGCGGTTTCCATGACGCCTCCTGAGTCGGCCGGGGTCTTGCGCGCGGGGCGGTCCAGGGGGGCGCCCCTCGCGATAATCGTGGACCGGACGGTCGAAATCAAGCGGTCCCGGACATCGCTGTCGCCACCTTCCGACCGTGTCGCCACCCAGGGGCCTGCGCGAGGCCGCCAGAGTGTCGCGCGGGAGACATCCTGACGGACCGGCTCCGACACCCTAACGCACCGCCGACCTCTCCGGAGCTCTCCGTGTCCGCGCCGGCTGGCGGTCCCCAACTCGCTGCTCCGGCTCTCGAGACAGGCCGAGGATCGGCACGCATGTTGCCTGATAGGGGCGTGACCGCGCGTCGGCATCAGGCCCCGTCGATGACCCGGTCCCCGAAGGGAGGGCGTGATCGTGCGTGTCATTCGATCAGGCGGTGCCGTCCTCATCGCGCTCCTGTGCGCCACGGCCCTCCAGGCCGCGCCGGTGCGCGTGCGGCTCCACGAGGGCACCACGCGCGGCTTCCTGGCCATCCGGACTCCCCAGGGGGAGCGGATCGGTCACGGCGAGCTCACCCAGAAGCCACGTGGCAACGAGATCGACAGCCGCCTGCTGCTGCAGTTCAAGGACGGCTCGGTTCACGACGAAACGACGACGTACTCCCAGCGCGACGTGTTCCGGCTGGAGGCGTACCGGCTCACGCAGCGTGGCCCCGCCTTTCCCGGGACGGAGGTCTCGTTCGACCGCCGGAGCGGCCGCTACCAGGCGAAGACACGCGCCGGCGCGGGCGCGCCGGAGGAAGCGGCGAGCGGCGAGCTCGAGCTGCCGGCCGACCTCTACAACGGCATGATGCTCCTGCTGCTGAAGAACCTGCCGCCCGGAGAGGGGGCGACGGTGCAGCTGGCGGCCTTCCTGCCGAAGCCGCGGCTGCTCCAGGTGGACCTTCGACGGGAGGGCGAGGACCGCGTGGTGTTCGCTGGCGCGGCCAAGCAGGCCGCCCGGCACCTCGTCAACCTCGAGATCGGGGGGCTCACCGGAGTCGTCGCGTCACTCGTCGGGAAGACCCCGCCCGACCTCCGCTACTGGCTCGTCCCGGGCGAGATCCCCGCGTTCGTCCGCTTCGAGGGCGCGATGTTCCTGAACGGCCCGGTGTGGCGCGTCGAGATGGCCGGCGTGGAGTGACGGGAAGCCAGAGCGGCACAGGGCGCGGTCAAAGCTTCCAGGTGGCGAGGCGGCTCATCGTGTAGTTCCAGGCCGCCCCCACCAGCGCCCCCGAGATTGCCGCGGCGACGCCGGGCCAGCCGCGGGAGAAGAGGAACCCACCGATCGCGTAGTTCGCCAGGGCTCCGAGCGCGCACGCCGCGTTGTAGCGCAGGAAGCCGGTGACAATGCGCGCGCCGGAGAGACGGGCCAGCGAGAACGTCCATGCGTTGTTCAGGATGAAGTTGAAGATGATCGCCGTCTCGGTCGCCGCCAGCACCGCGATGGAGAACCCACGCAAGGTCTCCTGCGCCGCTGGACCGAGAAGAGCCGATACCAGCAGGAACGCGGCGGCGTTGACGACGACGCCCAGTCCGCCCACGGCGCAGTACTTGACGAACGTCAGGGGCACCCGGCGGCCAAGCGTGACGTCGTAGATGTACTCGATGAACTGGAGCTGGACGACCCGCGAGAGCTTGCTCTCGCCATGAAGGCGGTCGGCGAATCGGAGCGGGATCTCCCGCACGATGGTGCCCGGCGGGAGATGCACGAGCAGGTCCAGGAGGATCTTGAAGCCGACCGGGTTCAGGTGCGGCAGCGCGGCCGCGAACACGGGGCGGCTCACCGCGAAGAACCCGCTCATGGGATCCCCCACCGGGACCCGACAGAGGCGCTGGGCCAGGCGCGTCGCGAGACGGCTCAGCGCGTGGCGCCGCTCGTCCCATGCACCCACGCTGCCACCGGGCACGTACCGCGACGCGAGCGCCAGGCCCGCGCCCCCTTCGACCGCGGCGAGTAGCTCGTGCAGAAGCTGGAAGTCGTGCTGGCCATCGGCATCCGCGGCGACCAGGACCGCGCCTTTGGCGGCGAGAAAGCCCTCGATCACCGCCGAGGCCAGTCCCCGTCGGCCTACTCGCCGGACGAGCCGGACCTCGTCGAAGCGGTCGCCCAGCTCCTCGGCCACCCGCCAGGTTCCGTCGGGGGAGTCGTCGTCCACCACGATCACCTCGTGGCGGATCTCCCGGAGGAACTCGACGAGCTGCGGCACGAGCTCGGGCAGGTTCCGGGATTCGTTGTAGGTCGGCAGGATCACCGACACGCGGACGCGCCCGGAGCGGGGCTCGCTCGGCATGGCCAGCAGTCTAGCGCGGGGGTCCACCCCGTCCAACGAGCCACGCGCTGCCCGTGATGCCTCAGAAGTAGGTGTTACCGAACGGTGGGGGCGGTGCCTCAAAAGGGTGTTACCCATGGGCGGTCTCCTGTCGAGAGGACCGAGTATCGGCGAGCTTCTAGAGCACGTCCAGGGTGCGCGGAATGTCTCGGGCCAAGGCGATGGGATCGAGGGCGTGGAACTGCGCGGCCAGGGCCTGCCGCTGCTCGAGGGTGAGCGCGCCGGCGGCGAGGACCCGCTGATACGGGGTCTGCGCGGCAT
>DATAFX010000076.1:0-33277 GCA_036257195.1 Candidatus Methylomirabilota bacterium
GTAGTGGTCGACGAGCTCGGTGAACTCGGGCACGGTGCCGACGAACTCGTCGGTTCGCTTGAACTCCTCGACCAGGGTCAGGTTGAGCCGGCCGAAGAGCTCCCAGCGGCCGTCGGCGAAGGCGGTGTAGCGGGTGGTGTCGAGGTCGGTGTTCTCGGCGTAGCGGAGGATGTCGACCCGGCCCCCGAGGTTGCCGCCGTAGTTCGTCCCGCGAAGCTTGAGCGCGAGCCCGAGCCCGATCGTCGTGATGAAGTCGCTCTCCTCCTGGCCCGGGGGCGCGAGCACGACGTTGTCGGTGAATGTCTCGGTGAGCCCGAGCGTGGGTATTAGACGGAACGGGCCCCACTCGAGCGCACTCTGACCGGACGCGAGACCAGGGGCAAGGAGGACGCTCGCCGCCAGGATCGCTACGGGGTGTGTGGCGAGCCCTTGTCTCATCCGCCCACCGGCGGGCGGCCCAACGCGGCCAGGTGAACGGCCCACTATGCGAGCCCCCCAGTATCTGCCGACAGGTGCAAGTCACACAAAACATTGCTAAAACTTGACCCAGTGCGTTTCGCTACGCCGTTTCCCGGACCTGCGCTCAGGGCACTGCGCACGGGCCAGGGGGCGTCACCATTAAGGCCGGTTTTGCCACGCTGTCAAGGGCAAATGTCGATCAGCGCTAGTAGATCAGCGCCAACTGTCGCGAAACTGGGCCGGAACCTGAAGAGCATCAATTCCACTTGACGGACCCGCCAGGCGGGACCTAGGGTATGCTGTCCTATACTATGAGCAACCAGATGAACAACCAGCTTCGATCCCTCCGGCGCCTCACCATGGTCGCCGCGGCCACCTTGGGCGTGCTCGCGCTGCTCGCCACCGCGACGCCGGCTGCGGCCCAGGTTCAGCCGACCCGCGCGACGGTCACACGCGTTACCGGGGCCGTCGAGATCCTCCGGCACGGCCAGCCTGGCTGGACGCCGGCGGTCGTGGGCGCGTCGCTCGGCGAGCGAGACGAGATCCGCGCGTTCGGCGGCGGGTCGGCGGTGCTGCAGATTCCCGACGGCAGCTCGCTCATGCTCGCCGAGAACAGCCGGCTCGTCGTGACCAAGCTCGAGATGAATCCCGGGCGCACGACGAAGAACGCGATCTTCCACCTGGTGGTCGGCAAGGTGCGCGCGGTGGTCACGCACGCGGCCTTGACGCTGGTACAAACGCGACAATCGAACTTCGCCATCACCACGCCGACCGCCGTGGCGGCCGCCCGGGGCACGGACTACGTGACGGTGTTCAACCTCGCCCGGCAGGTCACGACCGTCGTGGTCCTCCAGGAGGGCCAGCATCGCGTGTCCAACCCCGAGTCTGAGGTGGCATCGGCGCCACCCGGGCCCGCCGAGGACTTGCACGTCGTGCGGCTCGGAGCGCCAGGCGCCGCGGAGACACATCCATAAGCCTCGAGCGCGCATGCCCGTCCCGCCGGGTGGGGCGCCGGCCGACGGCGTTCGTCGCCACGTTGCTGCTCCTGCTCGCCGCGACCGTGGCGTCGGCTCAGACGCCCGCCACCGCCGTCGTGATCGGGGTCAATGGACAGGTGGAGATCCTGCGCTCGGGCCAGACGGCGTGGACCCCGGCGGTCGTGGGCGCCCGACTCGCCCAGCGGGACGAGATCCGCGCCTTCGGGGGCGGGTCGGCGACGCTCCAGATCCCCGATGGGAGTACGCTCTTCCTGGCCGAGAACAGCCGGCTCGTCGTGACCCAGCTCTTGGTGGACCGGCAGCAGACCCGGAACGCCGTCTTCCACCTGGTGGTCGGCAAGGTGCGCGCGGCGGTTGCCCAGGCGGCGGTGACCCTCGTCCGCACGCGTCAGTCGAGCTTTGCCATCACGACGCCGACCGCCGTCGCCGCGTCGCGCGGGACCCACTACGTGGTCGTCTACAATCTCGCCCAGCGATCCACCAGCGTGGCCACGATCCAGGGCGAGGTCCTGTGCTACGACCTCCAGACCAAGACCTCGGTCGTCGTTCCGCTCAAGCGGCGGACCATCCAGTGCGGGCTCCCCTTCGAGCTCTCGCCGGCTGACGAAGCGGGCTTCGTCTCACCCTTCAACCCGTTCACCGGACAACCGTCTGACGACCCGACGTCGTTCGGCGACCTCGTCGACCCCTCGGTGGTCGATCAAGCCAACCAGACGGTACCCGTCGCGGTCCTGGGTGGGCCTCCTGACGTCACGATAATCGGGCTGCCGCCGGCCGGGATCCCGCAGCCGCCACAAGGGTTCACGCCCGTGCCCCAGACGCCCCCAGGGCCTCCAGGGCCGCCGCCCGGCAAGGGCTCACCGCCGTCGCCAGGCACAGTTCCGAAGCCCCCCTCGCCGATCCTGCCCTGATCCCGCCCACGGGGCACGCTGCCCCAGACGGCATCGACCCCGGCCCATCCGCGTCGGAATTCTGCCGCACCTCGATCCAGGATGTCGCGCGTGACCGGGTCGGCGTCCACGTGCTGCGCGTAGGCGAGGCAGGCCTCCAGGTACTCCTTCTGGATCTCGAGGGCGGTCCATCGTCCGCCCGTCCTTCAGCTTCACCGTCTCGCGGAGCCCGGGGTCGTGGGAAATGTCCCGGATGGCCTGGACGGGGGACTGGAGGTTGTAGTCCCGCTACGGAGGCGACCCTCCGTCTTTGAGCTTTCGGAGGGCGCGGAGATCCTCCAGATCCTTGGATCGCCCGGCTGCTTCCTTCATACGGATGAGATCGTCGAGACTGGCGAATGGGGCCGGTGTGCTGCCGATTTGGTCCTCGACCCGACGCTCCCACACGTCCGCGAAGGTAGCCCCGGCGACGAACGGGTGGATGTCGACCTCGAGCAGGTACTGACGGATCAGGACCTTCTTCGTCAGCAGGTCCTCGACGCTCACGTCGCTCATGTCGTAGCCGAGTTCCGCAAGCGCCGTTCTGACGCGGCGAGCGTTCTCCTCTGTCGGCTCGATGAAGGTCGATGTCCAAGGTGGCGCGAGCGTAACCATGGACTGGAAAGGCCGCCGCCCCGATGACGACGTACCGCGCCCTATTGGCGCTTAACGACTTCAACAGCCCTTCGGTGTCCACGCCTGATCAGCACGTCGGCGAGCTCCCGCGACCTGCGGAACATCAGCTCGAACCGTTGTGCCGTTGTGAGGCTCCGCTGGTAGGCAAGCTCGAACGTAAGTTCGCGCTCCTCGGAGCACTCTTCGGGTGGGAGCCTCAGGATGGGTGACACGGCTGCCATTGCCCACTGGAATGCAAGCGGTTGACGCGGGTCCCTCGGCCAGTCCCGCCCATCAGAACGAGCGGATCAGGCGCTCGACCCGCTCGTCGTGAGCCTGGAAGGGGTCCTTGCAGAGGATGGTCTCGCGCTCGGGGTCGTTCAGCTTCAGGTAGACCCAGTCGACGCGGTAGTCCTTGCCCTTCAGGTTCGCCCGGCGGATGAACTCGCCGCGCAGCCGGGCGCGGGTCGTCTGGGGAGGCGTGTGCTTCGCCTGCTCCACCTGCTCGTCGCGCACGAGCCGGTCCACGCGGTCGTTCCGCGAGAGGAGGTAGTAGACGCCCTTGAAGGGCCGGATGTCGTGGTACTGGAGGTCGATGAGGGACACCCGCGGGTCACGCCACGACAGCCGATGGCGTGACATGTAGTCCTCGATCACCTGGCGCTTGACGACCCAGTCCACCTCACGGTCACACTGGGCGGGGTCCGTCGAAAGCCGCGTGAGCATGTCGGTCCAGCGATCCAGGATGTCGCGCGTGACCGGGTCGGCGTCCACGTGCTGCGCGTAGGCGAGGCAGGCCTCCAGGTACTCCTTCTGAATCTCGAGGGCGGTCATCGTCCGCCCGTCCTTGAGCTTCACCGTCTCGCGGAGCCCGGGGTCGTGGGAAATGTCCCGGATGGCCTGGACGGGGGACTGGAGGCTGTAGTCCCGGTCGAAGTAGCCATCCTCGATCATGTCGAGGACCACGGCGGTGGTGCCGACCTTGAGGTAGGTCGCGACCTCCGACATGTTCGAGTCGCCGACAATCACGTGGAGGCGCCGGTACTTCTCGGCGTCCGCATGCGGCTCGTCGCGCGTGTTGATGATCGAGCGGGACGACGTCGTGGCGCCGGAGATCTCCTGGCAAATGTGCTGGGCGCGCTGGGACAGGCAGTAGTGGAAGCCCCTTGGCGTCTGGAGGACCTTGCCGGCTCCCGCGAAGATCTGACGCGTCACGAAGAACGGAATCAACGCCTCGGCGAGGCGCTGGAACGAGACGTCCCGTGACACCAGGTAGTTCTCGTGGCATCCGTACGAGTTGCCGGCCGAGTCGGTGTTGTTCTTGAAGAGGAGGATGTTCCCCGAGATCCCGTCCTCCCGGAGCCGCTTCTCGGCCTGGTGCAGGAGATCCTCGACGATGCGCTCGCCGGCCTTGTCGTAGACGACGAGGTCCATCACGTCGTCGCACTCCGGCGTCGCGTACTCCGGGTGGAAGCCCGTGTCGAGGTAGAGCCGGGCCCCGTTCTCGAGGAAGACATTGGCGTTGCGGGCACCCGGAATGACCTTCTCGAAGAGGTAGCGCGCCACGTTGTCCGGGGAGAGCCGGCGCTGACCGTTCAGCGTGCAGGTCAGGCCGTACTCGTTCTCGAGCCCGAAGATGCGCCGCTTCATGACGTCCCCATGGGCCGGCCGCCCTCTGGCGGGTCGGGACGTCCGAGGACCGCCCGTAGCTCGCCGTTCGAGAGGCGCCGGAACTTCCGGCGCTCACGCGTGCGGTCGAGCACGGCGACCTCGAGGTCGCGCTCCGTCAGCGTCTTGTTCTGCGTGACGGTCAAGGCACGGATCCCGAGCCGCACCGCCTCGGCGACGGGGTTTCCCTCCCGGTAGTGCTCCTTCAGGAAGCGGCGGATCTCCTCCGCCTGTCCGCCCATCGCCGCGTAGTTGCGCTCGTCCTCGATCGAGCCGTCGTAGAGGACATGGTACATCTCGTTCTTGCCGTTGGCGTCGTCGGCCACCTCGACGACCAGCACCTCGACCTCGAACGGCTTGAGCCCCTCGGTGAAGATGTTCCCGAGCGCCTGGGAATACGCGTTGGCGAGCGCCTTCGCGGTCACGTCCTCGCGGTGGTACGAGTAGCCGCGGAGGTCGGCGTGCCGCACTCCCGCGATCCGGAGATTCTCGAACTCGTTGTACTTGCCGACCCCGGCGAAGGCGATCCGGTCGTAGATCTCCGAAATCTTGTGGAGCAGGGTGGAGGGGTTCTCGGCGACCAGGAGGATGCCGTCCTGGAACTCGAGCGCGACGAGGGACCGGCCGCGGGCGATGCCCTTGCGGGCATACTCGGCCTTGTCCTTCATCATCTGCTCGGGCGAAACGTAGTAGGGAAGGGGCATGGGTCAGCGTCCCCGGCGCGCCGCCACTGCGGCCTCGCACTGGGCGCGCACCTCGGCCTCGGCGACCTCCTCGAACCCAGCGCGCGTGATCACCTTCATGGTCGGGAAGATGCCGTACGTGAAGTCGGGCCCGCCCGTCCCCACGTCCTCCTCCGCCGCGTCGACGAGCGCCTCGGCCGCCCAGCGGAGCCCGTCAACGCGCGATGCGCCTGTCCGGAACAGCTTCTTGAGGGTGGTGCGCGCGTCCTTGCCGCCCGACCCGGTCGCCGCGTAGTCGGTCTCCTCGTACCGGCCCCCGGTGACGTCGTAGTTGAAGATCCGTCCCTCGGCGCGGCGCACGTCGTAGCCGGCGAAGATCGGCACGACCACCAGGCCCTGCATCGCCATCGGGAGGTTCATCCGGATCATCTGGCCGAGCTTGTTCGCCTTGCCCTCGAGGGACAGGTTGTCGCCCTCCACCTTCTCGTAGTGCTCGAGCTCCGTCTGGAACAGGCGGGCCATCTCGATCGCCGGCCCGGCCGCGCCGGCGATCGCCACCGCGGAGTGGTCGTCGGTCTTGTAGACTTTCTCGATGCGTCGGTGAGCGATCTGGTAGCCCTCGGTGGCCTGCCGGTCGCCGGCGATGATGACGCCGTCGGCGTACCGGAGCGCGAGGATCGTCGTCCCGGTCGGGATTCCCGCCAGGCCGTGGGGATCGGGGGGCGACCCCGCGCTCGAGAGGACCTTCGGGGCGAGGAGGTCGGGCGCCTCCTGCCGGAGGAGGTCCACGAAGCTCCGGTTCACGTAGCGCCCGAAGAGACCCTGCCAGGGCTCATGCATGTAGGCTAGTCCGTAGGGGGGATTATACAACCGGCTTCCGTCGGCGGCCGCGCCTTCCGGCGCCCCGGGTGGCCGGTCCTAGACGATGGTTGGCTTCGCGATGTTCTTGAGGAGGTCCCGCGCGGTGGGTGACTGGTCGAACAGCCGGCGCACGAGAGCCTCGGTGCCCCGGAGCGGCTCGAGCATGAAGATCTTCTTCAGCGGCCCTTCCTTGAGGTCGAAGAGGACCGAATCCCACGACGCCGAGACGATGTCCTCGGAGTAGCGCTGGAGGCACATCCCGCGGAAGTAGGCCCGGGTGTCCCGCGGGGGGTCGTTGACCGCCCGCGCGATCTCCTCGTCGCTCGCGATGCGCTCGACGGCCTCGGACTGCTCGAGCTTGTAGTACAGGCCCTTGCCCGGACGGATATCGTGGTACTGGAGGTCGATCATCGCCACCCGGGAGTCGGTCCAGCCCACCCCGTGCTTGGCCCGGTAGCTTTCGAGGAGATCGAGCTTGATCACCCAGTCGAGCTCGCGGCTCAGCGACATCGGGTCCTGGGCGAGCCGGTCGAGCACGTGCTCCCATCGCACGAGGACGTCCTTGGTCACCGGGTCGAGCTCCCGGTCCCGGTAGTAGCGGTGAGCCAGCTCCAGAAACTCCCGCTGGAGGTCGATGGCCGTCACGGTCCGCCCGTCGCGCAGCTTGAGCGTCGACCGGCAGGCGAGGTCGCGTGAGACCTGGCGAAAGGCCTGGACCGGGCTGTCGAGCGAGAGATCCCGGTCGATGAAGTCGTCTTCGATCATGGACAGGACGATCGCCGTGGTCCCGACCTTGAGATAGTTCGCCACTTCCGACATGTTCGCGTCGCCGACGATCACGTGGAGCCGGCGGTACTTCTCGGGGTCGGCGTGCGGCTCGTCCCGGGTGTTGATGATGGGCCGGGAGTGCATGGTCTCGAGGCCGACCTCCGTCTCCAGGAAGTCTGCGCGCTGGGAGACCTGGTACTCGGTGTACTCGAGGTTGTTCTCCGAGCCGACTTTGCCCGCGCCGGTGAAGATCTGGCGCGTGACCAGGAAGGGCATCATGAACTGGACGATGCGCGTGAAGGGGCACCGGCGGTCCATGAGGTAGTTCTCGTGGGTGCCGTAGCTGCTGCCCTTGGAGTCGGTGTTGTTCTTGTAGATGAGGATACGCTGCTCGGGCGGGGAGGCGGCCTCCGCGCGCCGGCGCGCCAGGTCCAGGATCCGCTCGCCCGCCCGGTCCCAGACGACGAGGTCGCGCGGATTGGTGCACTCCGGCGTCGAGTACTCGGGGTGAGCGTGGTCGACGTAGAAGCGCGCGCCGTTGGGCAGGATCAGGTTGATGAGGCGCGACTCTTCCTTGGAGGGCAGCTCCTTCTCCTCGGCGTACTCGAAGCCGCGCGCGTCCCGGAGCGGGCTCTCCGCCTCGTAGTCCCAGCGGATCCGGGCGGTTCGGTAGGTCTCGTACGAGTTGATGAGGAGGAGAGACGACAGGATCGGGTTGAAGTCGGGCTGGTTCCGGACGGTGATCCCGTACTCGGTCTCGATCCCCATCACCTTCGGGATGGCCATTCCGTCCTCATGCCGTCCCCGTCACCCGCGCCTGCCAGCGGACCGTTTCCGGGGCGCGCGGTCGACAGAAAAGGGGTGAGGGGAGCGCCGGCCGCTGCCCTCACCCCGCCGCTTACAGGTACTGACCGGTCGTCATGCGCTCCACGGGCCGGTGCTTGTCCTTGCTCTCGCCCGTGAGCGGTTTGACGTAGACGATCCGCTCGCCCTTCTTCCCCGCGATCTTCGCCCAGTCGTCGGGGTTGGTCGTGTTGGGCAAGTCCTCGTTTTCCTTGAACTCCTCGCGAACGGCCGCCAGCAGGTCCTCGAGCTTCACGCCCTTCTCACCGCTGGCGATGTACCGCTTGAGCGCGAGCTTCTTGGCTCGGCGCACGACCGATTCCATCATCGCGCCCGAGGCGAAGTCCTTGAAGTACAGGAGCTCCTTGTCCCCGTTCGCGTAGGTGACCTCGAGGAACCGGTTCTCGTCCGCGATCGTGTACATGGCTTCCACCGCCATCTCGATGAGCCGGGTGATGGCCGCCGCGATGTCGCCACCGTGGGGCCCGAGCTCCTGCTGGTGCATCGGGATGTCCGGGGTGAGGTACTTCGCCATGATGTCGGCCGCGGCCCCCCGGTCCGGCCGGTCGATCTTGATCTTTACGTCGAGCCGCCCGGGCCGCAGGATGGCGGGGTCGATCAGGTCCTGGCGGTTCGAGGCGCCGATCACGATGACGTTCTTGAGCCCCTCGACGCCGTCGATCTCGGCGAGGAGCTGCGGCACGATCGTCGTCTCGACGTCGGAGGAGATGCCCGAGCCGCGCGTGCGGAAGAGCGCGTCCATCTCGTCGAAGAACACGACGACCGGCACGTCCTCGGCCGCCTTCTCCTTCGCCTTCGTGAAGATCTCGCGGATCTTCCGCTCCGTCTCGCCCACGTACTTGTTGAGAAGCTCCGGGCCCTTGATGTTCATGAAGAAGCCCTTGATCTTCTCCCCGCGCTTCTCCGAGACCTTCTCGGCCAGGTTGTTCGCGACCGCCTTGGCGATCATCGTCTTGCCGCAGCCCGGGGGCCCGTAGAGGAGGACGCCCTTGGGCGGCGCGAGCTTGTGCTCGCGGTAGTAGTCCGCGTAGAGGTACGGAAGCTCGACCGCGTCCCGGATCGCCTCGATCTGGGACGAGAGCCCCCCGATGTCCTCGTACTGGATGTCCGGGACCTCCTCCAAGGCGAGGTCCTCGACCTCGCTCTTGGGAAGCTTCTCGAGGAGGTAGCCGGACCTCGCGTCCATGAGCAGGTGATCGCCGACCTTGAGCTTCACCGGCCGGAGCGGCTCGGCGATGACCGCGACCTTCTCCTCGTCCGCTCGCACCGTGACCACCGCGCGGGCCTCGTCCAGGGTCTCCTTCATGATGACGACCTCGCCCTGGATCTCGTAGCCGGCGGTCTCGATGACGTTCAGGCCCTCGTTGAGCACAAGTTCCTGCCCGGGCTTGATGGATTCTTTCCCGATCGAGGGGTGGAGGTTCACCTTGACCTTGCGCCCGCTCGACAGGATGTTCACGGTGCCATCGTCGTTCGGCGACAGGAACACGCCGTAGCTGGACGGCGGCGCGCAAAGCTTGTCGACCTCCTCCTTGAGGGAGGAGATCTGCTCGCGAGCCTCGTAGAGCGTGTTCACGAGCTTCTCGTTCTGGTTGAAGGCCTGCACCAGCTGCCGGTTCGCCTCCCGCAGCTTGTTCTCCAGGACGACGAAATCCTTGGGGATCTCCTCCAGCTTCTTCCGGAGGTGCACGACCTCGGTCTCCATGGCGCGGGCGTGGGCCTGGAGATCCTGGATCTGGATCTCGTACTCCGTCAGGCGGCGCCGGTAGGCGGACTCGGTCATGGGCAGGAACTTCGACAGGCCCTTGACCCCCTCGGGTTCACGGGGAGGATTCGCCTTCTTTTCGAACTCTTTCATGGCCTCCCGTCCCTCTCGGCGAGCACCGCGACCGCGCCGCGTCGGCCGGGCCCGGCGGAAGCATCCCTACCCCCGCCAGCTTGAGCAACTATAGGCGGCGCTAGAAAAAAAAGTCAAGTTGTGGGGCTATTCCAGCCGACTTGTCACGCGCTGTCGTCGGCTTGACGCCTCCCTTCGGCGCCATATGGTGCAACGTCGGTGCCAGTCGCACCGACGGCTCGGGCCAGACACCCGCGTGTGGGGCGGGACCCGCGAGGCTCGGACGTCACTATAATGAGCGTCTATGCGCCCCGAGGCCGCGAGACGGCAGCGGCGCCCTTCGAGGCGGCGGCGCGTGGCCCTCTTCGCCGCGCTGATCGTGCTGCTCGCCGTTGCGCGGACCGTGGTCGCCGCCCCGGTCGGCGAGATTCACGTGGGCGTGCCGCGCGTCCCGTCGAGCCTCGACCCAGCGGAGGCGACGGCGGCGTCCGAGCTCTTGGCGATGCGACTTCTCTACGAGGGGCTCGTCGCGTTCGGCGAGCGCGGTGACGTCGAGCCCGCCCTGGCGACCGCGTGGAGCGTCTCCCGCGACGGGCTCGTCTGGACCTTCCGGCTTCGACCGAACGTCACGCTTCATGACGGGGCGCCGCTCGGGCCCGACGAGGTCGTGGCGGCCCTCGCCGAACGGATCTCCGCGGATGAGCCACCGGAGAGGGCGCCGGCCTGGGTTCGCCCGTTCCGCGGCGCGACGCGGGTCGTCCGGGAGGTTCGCCGCGGCGAGGGGGCCACGGTCCAGGTCGTGCTCGGGCAGCCATACGCGCCGCTCCTCGCGCTCCTGGCCCACCCGGCGCTGGCGGTCGCCGTCCCGCGGACCGGGGGCCCGCGGATCGGAAGCGGACCCTACCGGGCGGCGGAGCTCGCCGCTGACCGCCTCGTGCTGGAGGCGGCGCCGAGCTGGCGAGGGGAGCCTCCCCAGAGCGCCCGGCTGACGCTGCACGCGGTCGCAGACGACGCGGCCGCGCTGGCTGGGTTCGGTTCGCGCGGCCCGCTCCACGCGGCGCTGGTCTCCGCGCCCCCGGCCTGGGCGGCGCTTGGCCTCCAAGTGATCGCCGCCCCAACCTGGCGGGTCGGACTCCTCGCGCTGCGCACCGATCGAGGGCTCACCAGCCGTAAGACGGTGCGCCAGGCGATGGCGCTTGCCCTCGATCCCGGGCTCCTCCTCACCGCGCTCGGCCGGTGGGCGGCCCCGCATACCGGCTGGCTCCCGCCCGGTGCGTGGGCGGCACGCGAGGCCGGGCCACTTCCGTTCGACCCCGCCCGGGCGCGACGCCTGCTGGCTCAGGTCGGCCCGATCGATCCGACGCTGACGCTCCTCGGGTCCGATCAGGTCTCGGGCCCTGAGGCCGCGGGCATCGCCGAAGCGGTGCGGCTCTCTCTGGGGGCCGCGGGGTTCCGGGTGCGGGTGCGGCTCGAGCCGCCGGACGCGGCCGAGAGCGCCGCGCGACAGGGCACGGCGGAGCTGACGCTCCACGAGGAAACGCTCGAGGTGAACGATCCGGACGTCTTCCTCCGCCGGCTCCTGGCCACCGATGGGGCGACGCCCGGCAGCGCGACCAACGTCGCCTTCCTCCGGAGCCCGCTCGTCGACGGTATGCTCCTGCGCGCGGCCCAGCTTGGGTTCCGCCCGGAGCGCTTCCGGCTCTATCAGCGTCTGCAGACGCTCTTGGCCGAAGAGCTGCCGTACGTCCCGCTCTACGTCCGTCTCCAGTGGATGGTCGCGCGACCCGAGGTTCGAGGCGTCCGCCTAGACCCCGGGGGACTTCACCGCCTGGAGCGGATGGGGCTGGAGCCTCCGCCGACGCCTCCCGCGCCGCCGCCCACCCTCGAGAACCCGCCGTCCGGGAGTCCGCCGCCCCTAAGTCCGTAGCTTGCCTGGGCTGGCAGTCGTCCGCCATTTCGTCATGCCACCGGCGAACGACTCGAGGCCGTTTGCCCGGGCGCGGAGCCCCGGCTACAATGGGTCGGCCTTCCCGACGACGGGCCCCGACGGGCCGAACGACGCCCGCAGGCCACAAGGCCAAGAGGACGGCAGGAGCCGCTGTTGCCCACGGTTCGTGACACCGTCGCCGAGATGGTCCAGTACGTCTTCCCCCAGTACGCGGGCGCGCCGGGCCAGATCTACGGCGGGCGGATGATGGACTGGATCGCCACCGCCGGGACGCTGGCGGCGTCCCGCGTTGCCCGGGGCCCCGTGGCGGTGGGCGCGATGGACGAGATCGACTTCCTCCACCCCGTCCGGGTGGGGGAGATCGCGATCCTCCGGGCGCGAGTGGAGTACGTGGGGCGCACCTCCCTGGAGGTGGGCGTCCGCGTCTACGCGGAGAACGCGGTCACGGGAGAGCGGCACGTGACGCTTTCGTCGCACCTGGCGTTTGTCGCCATCGACGAGGCGGCGCACCCGCGACCGGTCGGGACCCGGATCGTCCCCGCCGACGCGGGGGAGGCGGCGGTCACCGAGGGCGCGCAGGGGCGGCGCGAGGCGCGGCGGGCGCGGCTCGCCTCGCGGGCCGAGCGGGCGCGCGAGGTCGCGGACGAGACGGAGGGCTTCCGCTGGCGGCTGGAGCAGCAGCGGTTCGTCTTTCCCGAGGACGCCCTTCACGGGACGCTGATGTTCGCGGGGCGCCTGCTCCTCACGGTGGACGAAGTCGCCGCGATCCTCGCGGTCCGGTATGCCCGCGCGCCCCTCGCGACCGCCTCGATGGACGCCCTGGAGTTCTACGCGCCCATCCGCGTGGGGGAGATGCTCACGCTCCGGGGGGCGCTGACGCGCGTGGGGACGCGGTCGATGGAAGTTGCGATCCAGGTGCTGGCGGAGGCGCCCTTCACGGGCGACGTCCGGCACACCTGCACGGCGTACCTGTCGTTCGTGAAGCTTCGCGGGGCGGGTGGTCCGCTGCCGCCGCTGGCGGCGGCGACTCCGGTCGAGGCGCGGGAGCGGGAGGCCGCCGACAAGCGTCAGGCGGCGCGTGTGGCGCGGGTCCGCGCGCTCCAGGAGAGCCTCGCGCGCGAGCCGGGGTCAGACTTTTAGAAGTCAACGTCTGACCTCAAGAGAGGGGTGAGGGGCGATGTCCGGTCATTCGAAGTGGTCCCAGATCAAGCGCAAGAAGGCAAAGACGGATCAGCACCGGGGGAAGATCTTCTCCAAGCTCGTCCGCGAGATCACGACCGCGGCCCGGACCGGTGGCGACCCGAAGATGAACATGCGCCTGAAGACCGCCATCGAGGAGGCGAAGGCGGTGAACATGCCCGCCGACACTCTCAAGCGGGCCATCCAGAAGGGAACGGGCGAGCTGCCGGGGGAGACCTACGAGGAGATCACCTACGAGGGGTACGGGGTAGGCGGCGTGGCCGTCATGGTCAAGGTCCTCACGGACAACAAGAACCGCACGGCGCCAGAAATCCGGCACACTTTCTCGAAGTTCAGCGGCAACCTGGGCGAGGTCGGGTCAGTTGGCTGGATGTTCGAGCGGAAGGGCATCATCCAGGTCGACGCCGCCCGCGTGGACGAGGACGAGCTCCTGGGGCTGGCGCTCGATGCCGGCGCGAGCGACCTCCGCCGGATGGATCAGCACTTCGAGGTCACGGCCACGCCGCAGGACCTGGAAGGGGTCAGGCGGGCGCTGGAGGAGCGGGGCGTACCGATCCAGTCCGCCGAGGTGACGTACGTGCCGCAGTCGACCGTGCGGCTCGAGGGCAAGGACGCGCAGCAGGTGCTGCGGCTGGTCGAGGGACTCGAGGAGCTGGACGACGTCCAGCACGTGTATGCGAACTTCGACATCCCCGACGAGGTGCTGGAGGCCCAGGGAGCCGCTTGAGGGGGATGGGCGAAGCCTCTCTCCCGTCCCACCCCGGCCCGCGCGCGGTCGGCTTCGATCCGGGGCTGGCCGACACCGGCTACGCGGCGCTCGAAGGGGGCCGCCGGGTGCCCAACGTCCTCGGCACCGGCGTCATCCGGACGAGCGCTCGGGACCCGCTGGAGGTCCGGCTGGAGGCCTTGTTCGACGGGGCGCGGGACGTCCTCGAGCGGTTCGCGCCCGATTTCGTGATCATCGAGGATGTCTTCAGCGCCCCCTCGATCCCACGCACCGCCATCCTGATGGGGCACGCTCGGGCCGCCGTCTGCCTGGCCGGCCGGCGACAGCGTGTCGCCCTCGTGTCGGTCGCCCCGGCGGAGGTCAAGCGCGCGGTGACCGCCTCAGGGGCTGCGCCGAAGGCGCAGGTCGCCCGGGCCATGCAGGTCCTCCTGGCCTTGGCCGCGCCGCCCAGACCGAGCCACGTCGCCGACGCCCTGGCGCTGGCCTACACCGGCCTGTCACGGGCGCGGGGGCTCGGCGGCCGATGATCGCCTCGCTCCGCGGCCGCCTGCGCCGTCGGCTGGAGGGTCGCGTGATCGTCGAGTCGGCCGGCGTGGGGTACGAGGTAGTGCTTCCCCCGGTCGTCGCCCGCGGTCTCGACGCCCTGGCGGCCGGGGACGGGTCCGAGGGGGCCGAGCTCGAGCTCGTGATCTACTACCACGCCACGCGCGACCAGCCCCGGCCCGTCCTCATCGGATTCGCCAGGGATGTGGAGCGCGAGTTCTTCGAGCGGCTCATCACCGTCAAGGACGTGGGGCCGCTCGTCGCCGCGCGCGCGCTGGTCGCGCCGATCCCCGAGATCGCGGAGGCCATCGTCCGCAAGGACGAGCGCTTTCTCCGTCGGCTGCCTGGCATCGGGCCCCAGAAATGCCGCAACATCGTCGCCCAGCTGGAGGGCAAGGTCGCCAAGTACGCCCTCCTCCCCCGCGAGGACGTGCCGCCCTCGCCGCCGCGCGAGGAGACCGACGAGCTCCGCGGGCTGGTCCGCGACGTCCTCGTCCGGCAGATGGGGCTCCGACCGGGCGAGGCCGACCAGGCGATCCGCGAGGCCCTGGCGAGGCGGCCGGGCATCGAGGCGCCCGAGGCCTTGTTCGAGGAGATCTACCGAGCCCGCCGGGAGACTCCGTGAGATGAGCGAGAACCTTCTGAGCCGGGCGCCCCTGGCCGACGAAGCCCCGTTCGAGCGCGCGCTCCGGCCGCAGCGTCTGGACGAGTACATCGGCCAGCGCGAGGCGGTCGAGAGCCTGCGCGTCTCCGTCGAGGCCGCGCGGCAGCGCGGAGAGTGTCTGGACCACGTGCTCCTCTACGGGCCGCCGGGGCTCGGCAAGACGACGCTCTCGATCATCCTGGCCAACGAGATGGGCAGCGGGCTCAAGAGCACCTCGGGCCCGGCGCTCGAGCGCGGCGACGATCTCATGGGCGTCCTCACCAGCCTCGAGCCGCGCGACGTGCTCTTCATCGACGAGATCCACCGGCTGCCGCGCGTCGTCGAGGAGCTCCTGTACCCGGCCATGGAGGACTTCCAGGTCAACTTCGTCATCGAGCGCGGGATGCACGCCCGGACCATGCGGATCCCCCTCAAGCCCTTCACCATGGTCGGGGCCACCACGCGGCCGGGCATGCTGAGCGCGCCCCTCCGCGAGCGATTCGGGATCTTCCACCACCTGGACTTCTACGCCGACGAGGAGCTCGGGCGGATCGTCCTCCGGTCGGCGGGCATCCTCGGCGTCCCCATCGAGGCGGAGGGGGCCGCCGAGATCGCGCGGCGCGCGCGCGGCACGCCTCGCATCGCCAACCGCCTTCTCCGGCGCGTGCGCGACTACGCGCAGGTCAAGGGCGACGGGCGGATCGGACCCGGGGTCGCGGACGCGTCGCTCACCATGGAGGGCGTCGACGCGCGCGGGCTGGACCGCCTGGACCGCCGGTTCCTCCTGGCCATCGTCGAGCAGTTCGGAGGCGGGCCGGTGGGGCTCGAGGCTATCGCCGCGACGATCAACGACGACGCGGAGACCCTGGCGGAGCTGGTCGAGCCTTACCTGCTGAAGATCGGGCTGGTCGTGCGGACCCCCAACGGTCGCCGCGCGACGCCCGCGGCCTATCGGCATCTGGGTCACCGGGGGGGCGAGGGTCCCCTTCAGCTCTCCCTCCAGTAGGCGCGGGTCATGGCGGACGTCGGCCGCATGCTGGTGCTGCTGGGGGTGGTCCTGGTTATCGTCGGCGGTCTCGTCTGGCTGGGCGGCGCCGCTGGCTGGAAGATTCCTTTTGTCGGGCGGCTGCCGGGCGACATTCACGTCGAGCGCGGCAACTGGTCGTTCTACTTCCCGCTGACCACCTCGATCGTCCTGAGCGTCGTGCTCACGCTGATCCTGGCGCTGCTCTCCCGTCGATGAGGGGGCGCGGGGGCGTCTCGACTGGCCGTCCTCGCGGCGGGGGGATGCTCGGGGTGATGCTACTGGGGCTCGCGGGCACGCTCGGGCTGGCGGCGCCTGCGCGCGCCCTCGAGCCGATCCGGATCGCCCTGGCCGACGGCGTTCGCCAGGTCGAGATCGGGGTGGCCGACGCCGTGACCCTGGTCGATCCCGCGTCCGGACGGATCCTCCTGAGCCTGCCCGGGCCGCGCATCGTGCGCATCGCGCCGTGGGACGGGGGACTGGACGTGGGCGGGGGCCGGCGGATCGAGCTGACTCGCGTCCGCGTCGCCGTGCGGCGCGGCCCCCTCCGGGTGGGCACGCGGGACTACATCGGCGCGCTCGAGGTCTGGCGCCAGGGGGATGGGCTCCTCCTGGTGAACGAGCTGCCGATGGAGGAGTACATCGCGGGAACCGTCCGCGGCGAGGCCTCCGAGCGCTGGCCTGCGGAGGCACTCCGCGCACTCGCGGTCGCGGCCCGCACCTACGCCGTGTTTCAGCAGGCCCGCGCCGCTGGCAAGGCGTTCCATGTCGTCGCGGGCAACCAGGACCAGAACTTCGTTGGCTGGACGGGGGAGGGATCGCCGGCACGGGAGGCCGCGCGGACGACCGCCGGGCAGGTGCTGACCTGGCAGGGTCGGGTGTTCCCGACCTTCTACCACTCGGACTCGGGCGGCTTCACCGAGCCTGCCCGGAGCGTCTTCTCGGGGGACGGCGTCCCGCCCCTCGAGGGAGTCCGTGACGAGTTCTCCATGGAGTCGCCGAACTACACGTGGACCGTGACGCTCCCGCTCGCCGTGATCGGCGAGCGGCTCCGCCGGGGAGGAATCGAGGTCGGGCAGGTGACCCGGTTGACCGTGGTCGAGCGGAGCCCGTCCTTCCGCGTCGCGCAGCTCGCCGTCGAGCACTCACGCGGGACGGCCACGCTCCGGGGGGCCGACTTTCGGCGCCTGATCGGGTACGATGCGTTGAAGAGCACGCTCTTCGTCCCGGTCGCCCAGGATGGCGTGGTGCGGTTCGAGGGGCGCGGCTGGGGGCACGGCGTGGGCCTGTCCCAGTTCGGCGCCAAGGGCATGGCCGACCGCGGGTACGCGTATCCTCAGATCCTCGAGCATTACTACCCGGGCACCGTCCTGGCCACCCTCCGGTAGAGGGAGCCGGGGGCGCCCTCACGAACTCGAGATCCCATGAGCGAGATCAGCTGGAGCGACTTCGAGCGAGTGGACATGCGGATCGGCACCGTGGTGAGGGCCGAGCCCTTCCCGGAGGCCCGGAAGCCGGCGTACAAGCTCTGGATCGACCTGGGCACGCTGGGCGAGCGCCGGTCGAGCGCTCGGATCACCGATCGCTACCGGCCCGAGGAGCTCCTTGGACGCCAGGTCGTGTGCGTCGTCAACTTCCCGCCGAAGCGGATTGGGCCCTTCGTCTCCGAGGTGCTGGTGCTCGGAGCCTACGCCGGGGACCAGACGGTCGTCCTTCTCGGGCCCGACCAGGATGTCGAGCGAGGCAGCCCGATTGGCTAGCGCGGTCCCCCACGCCGATGATCTCGCGCGGTTCGACTACGCGCTGCCGCCGGACCGCATCGCCCAAGAGCCGGCGGAGCCGCGCGACGCGGCGCGACTCCTGGTCGTCGACCGGCGATCCGGCGCGCTCGAGGACGCCCATGCGGCGGACCTCGGTCGCTACCTCCGGGCCGGCGACTGCCTCGTCCTGAACGACACGCGGGTTCTGCCGGCGCGGCTCCTCGGGAGGCTCCCGGGCGGCGAGCGTGAGGTGGAGGTCCTCCTGCTCCACCCCGTCGGTCCCGGTGACGAGGACTGGGCCGCGCTCCTCCGCCCGGCCCGTCGCTGCCCGGTCGGGACGACGATCGTCCTGGCCGACGGGGCTGCCCGGGCCTGCGTCACCGCCCGGGAGGAGCTGGGGCGGGCGTGCCTCCGGCTCGACGGCACGGGCCCCGTCCAGACCTTCCTCGAGGCTCACGGGCTTCCGCCGCTGCCCCCCTACATTCGCCGCTATCGGAAGCCGGGCGGCGAGGACTGGGCGCGCTACCAGACGGTCTACGCCGCCCGGCCCGGTGCCGTCGCCGCGCCGACGGCGGGCCTCCACTTCACGACCGGGCTCCTCGCCAAGCTCCGGGATGCCGGCGTCGAGCTTCACCGGGTGACACTTCACGTCGGGCCCGGGACCTTCCGGCCGGTCCGCGCCCAGCGGGTCGCCGAGCATCGCGTGGAAGCCGAGCGGTTCGAGGTCACCGAGGCGACGGCGGGGGCGCTTTCCCATGCGCGTTGCGAGGGCCGCCGCGTGGTGGCGGTTGGGACGACGACCGTCCGCGCGCTCGAGGCCGCTATCCGCCCCGACGGCAGCGTGGCGCCCGGGGCCGGCTGGACCGACCTGACCATCGTTCCCGGGCACGAGTTCCGCGCGGTCGACGCGCTCCTCACGAACTTCCACCTGCCGCGTTCGTCGCTGCTCCTCCTGGTCTCGGCGTTCGCCGGGCGGGAGCGCGTCCTCGGCGCCTACGCCCACGCCATCGCGGCCGGCTACCGCTTCTACAGCTACGGCGACGCCATGCTGATCGGGGTCAGGCCTTGACTTTGACTTCCGGCCCTCGGGCCGTCGAACCACAGGGAAGTCAAAGTCAAGGCCTGACCCCATTCCAGCTTCTGGCGCGGGATGGCGGGGCGCGGCGGGGGCGGCTTCACACATCCCACGGCGCCGTCGAGACCCCTGCGTTCATGCCGGTGGGGACGCAGGGAACGGTGAAGAGCCTAACCCCGGCCGACCTCCGGGAGATCGGGGCCCAGATCGTCCTCGCCAACACCTATCACCTCTTCCTGCGCCCGGGAGCCGCGCTGATCGCCGAACTGGGCGGCCTCCATCGCTTCATGGCCTGGGACGGCCCTATCCTGACGGACTCCGGCGGCTACCAGGTGTGGAGCCTGGCAGCGCTCCGGACGATCCGCGAGGAGGGCGTGCGCTTCCGCTCGCACCTCGACGGCGGCGCCCAGCATCTCCTCACACCCGAGCTGGTCGTCGAGATGCAGCAGACCCTCGGGGTCGACGTGCTTCATCCCCTCGACGAGTGCCTGCCGCACCCGGCCTCGCGCGAGGCCGCCGAGGACTCGCTCCGGCGGACGGTCCGCTGGGCCCGGCGGGCGCACGCGGCGCACGTGGCCGGGCGACGGCCGGGGCAGGCGTGCTTCGGCATCGTGCAGGGCGGGATGTACGGGGACCTCCGGACGGCGGCCGTGGCGGAGACGTGCGCGATCGGGTTCGACGGCTACGCGCTCGGCGGCTTCGCGGTCGGCGAGCCCCGGGGGCTGATGCGGGAGCTGGTCGCGCTCACGGCCACCGCTCTGCCCGCCGACCTTCCCCGGTACCTGATGGGTGTGGGGCGCCCCGCGGATCTGGTCGACGCGGTGGCGGCCGGGGTGGACATGTTCGACTGCGTCCTGCCGACGCGGCACGCCCGGACCGGCCAGGCGTTCACGAGCCGGGGTCTGGTCACCATTCGCCACGCCGCCCACGCCCGGGCCGCCGAGCCGCTCGACTCGGCCTGTCCCTGCTACGGGTGCCGCCACTTCTCGCGCGCCTACCTGCGGCACCTCTTCCTGGCGCGGGAGCTCACCGTGTACCGGCTCCTCACGCTCCACAACCTGACTTACTATCTCGGCTTGATGGCCGGCCTGCGGGCCGCCATCTCGGCCGGCACCTTCGCCGCGTTCCGGCAGGCTGTGCTCGAGGCCTACGGCGCGGACGACGCCGAGCCGGTGACCGCTCCGGGTGGCGACCCGCCCGGGCAAGAGGAGGCATCGTGATCGACCTCGCCTATGCGATGGGGCCGCCGCCGTCGGGAGGAGGCGCCTCGTCCGTCCTGGTTCAGCTGGTGCCGATCGTGCTCGTGCTCGGCATCTTCTTCTTCCTGGTGATCCGGCCCCAGCAGCGGGAGCGGCGACGGCGGGAGCAGATGCTCGCGGCCCTCAAGAAGGGCGACCGGGTGGTGACGTCCGGCGGCCTGATCGGGACGGTGGTCGGCGTCACGGAGCGGAGGGTGACCCTGAAGCTGGGCGACTCCGTCCGCGTGGAGTGCCTGCGGAGCGCCGTCACCGGCCTGGAGTCCGACGGCAAGACCGACGCGGACTCGGCCTGACGGCGGAACGACCATGCCGCGCTATCTCTGGCTTCGCATCGCCGTGGTGGTGGCCGTCATCGTGGCGTCGGTGGTGCTGCTCGCGCCCCGCGACTGGCGGGGCCAGCCCCGCCAGCCGATCAACCTCGGGCTGGACCTCCAGGGCGGGATCCATCTCGTGCTCGGCGTGGACCTCGACAAGGGCGTCGAGACCGTGCTCGATCGCATGGCCGGCGACCTCCGGGTGGCCTTGCAGAAGAAGGCGATCGGCGCCCAGGTCACCCGCCAGGGACGCACCGGGCTCCTGGTCCAGCTGGCCTCGCCCCAGGCGTCCCCGGAGGCCCAGAAGGTCGTCGCCGGTTTCGTCGAACTCGACACGCGGACGCAGGACCCGGCGGCGGGCCGGATCGAGCTCGTCCTCAAGGAGAAGGTGGCCAACGAGCGCCGGGCCTCCTTCGTGGATCAGGGCCTCAAGGTGATCCGGAACCGCGTCGATCAGTTCGGCGTCGCGGAACCCACCATCCAGAAGCAGGGTGAGAACCGCATCCTCGTCCAGCTTCCCGGCGTCCAGGACCCGGCCCGGGCCAAGGCCCTCATCGGCAAGACTGCGGTGCTGGAGTTCAAGCTGGTCGACGACCAGGCCGACGCGGCCCGGGCTGCCCAGGAGGGGGCGCCGCCCGGCGACGAGGTCCTCTACCAACGACGCGTAGACCGCACGACGAAGGCCGAGGTCAAGGTCCCCTACGTGGTGAAGCGGGAGACCCTCTTGACCGGAGACCTCATCTCCGACGCCAGCGTCCGCGTCTCCGACGTGGGCGAGCCGTACGTGTCGGTGGGCTTCGACAGCGTCGGCGCTCGCGTCTTCGGCGAGGTGACGGAGAAGAACGTGGGCAAGGGCCTCGCCATCGTCCTGGACGGGAATGTCCACTCCGCGCCGGTGATCCGCGAGCGCATCCCCTCGGGCCAGGCTCAGATCTCCGGCGGCTTCAGCTTCGACGAGGCCAGCGACCTCGCGATCGTGCTGCGGACGGGCGCGCTGCAGGCGCCGGTCCAGGTCCTGGAGGAGCGCACGGTCGGCCCGTCCCTCGGCGCCGACTCGATCCGCAAGGGAGTGATCTCGACGCTCGCCGGCGCCGCCGCGGTGTTCCTGTTCATGGTGATCTACTATCGCCTGTCCGGCGCGATCGCCGACCTCGCCCTCATGTTCAACCTCCTGATCCTCATGGCGGCCATGGCCTGGTTCCAGGCGACGCTGACCTTGCCCGGCATCGCCGGTATCGTCCTGACGATCGGCATGGCCGTCGACACCAACATCCTCATCTTCGAGCGCATCCGCGAGGAGTTCAGACTCGGGAAGACCGTCCGGGCGGCCATCGACGCGGGATTCCGCCGCGCGTTCACGACGGTCATCGACACGCACGTTACGGTCGTGGTGTCCGGGGCGATCCTGTATCAGTTCGGCACCGGCCCGGTGAAGGGCTTCGCCGTGTCGCTCATGATCGGCATCGTGGCGAGCCTCTTCACGGCGGTGTTCTTCACCCGTGTTGTGTTCGACCTGATCTACATGGGCCGCCGGCGGCTGCAGACGCTCTCCATCTAGGGCTGCCGGGGCGGGGGACCAATGCTCCAGATTCTCGTCAATACGAGCTTCGACTTCGTCCGCTGGCGCCGGTGGGCCTACCTGATCTCGGGGGTCGCCATCGCGATCGGGCTCGCCCACATCGCCTACTCGGGCGGGCTCCGGTACGGCATCGACTTCTCCGGCGGCACGCTCCTCCAGGTCCGGTTCGAACGTCCCATCACGGTCGACACGGTCCGAGCCGCGCTGGCGAAGGTGCAGGCGGGCGAGAGCGTGATCCAAGAGTTCGGCGACGCCCAGGAGTACCTGATCCGGGTGCCGGTGGGCGGCGGCACGCTCGACGAGGTCTCCAAACGCATCGACGGCGGCCTCCGGCAGGCCGGCCTGCCCGGCTTCGAGGTCCGGCGGCTCGAGTTCGTGGGCCCCCAGGTCGGGCAGGACCTGCAGTGGGACGCCGTCCAGGCGGTGCTCTGGGGCATGGTGGGCATCCTCGCCTACACGGCATTCCGGTTCGACTTCAAGGGCGGCGTGGCGGCGATCCTCGCGCTCGTCCACGACGTCGTCATCTCGGTGGGAGCCATGTCTCTGGCGCACCGGGAGATGTCCCTGCCCGTGCTCGCCGCACTCCTGACCATCGTGGGCTTCTCCATCAACGACACGATCGTGACGTTCGACCGGATCCGCGAGAACCGGGGTCGCGGGCTCCGGAAGGGCGAGTCGCTCGCCGACGTGATCAACGTCGCCATCAACCAGACACTGTCGCGGACGATCCTGACGTCCCTCACCGTGTTCCTGGTGGTGGCGGTTCTCTTCGTCTTCGGCGGGGAGGTGCTGCGGGACTTCGCGTTCGTCCTCCTGGTGGGGGTCGTGACCGGGACGTACTCGACGATCTTCGTCGCGGCGCCGATCATCCTGGACTGGGAGTCCTGGAGCCAGGCGGGCCAGCGGGGCGGCAAAAAGGCCGTGGTGAAGGCGGGCGCCGGGCGGTAAACTACTAGGCCACCCCGGCGGCCCTCGGGCCCGCTCCCCGGGCCGGGGCGGGGACGCCCTGGCCGGCGCCCCGTTTGACGAGCCGGGACGCGGACATGCGGACGCTGAGCGACCTCCTCACCGAGATCCCCCGCTACCAGTCGGGCGGGGACGTCGACGTCGTGCGTCGGGCCTACGAGTTCACCCAGGAGGTCCACCGCGGCCAGCAGCGGGTCTCGGGCGAGCCCTACCACGTCCACCCGCTGGCCGTCGCGGGGCTCCTGGTCGAGTTCAAGATGGACGCCACGACGGTGGCGGCCGGCCTCCTCCACGACGTCCTCGAGGACACCGCGACCAGCAAGGACGTCCTCGTCGAGCGGTTCGGGGGCGACATCGCCGAGCTGGTCGACGGCGTCACCAAGATCGGCAAGCTCGCCTTCGCCAGCCGGGAAGAGCGGCAGGCGGAGAACTTCCGCAAGATGCTGGTCGCCATGGCCCGGGACATCCGGGTCCTGATGATCAAGCTGGCCGACCGCCTCCACAACATGCGGACGCTCCACTACCTGCCGCCGGAGAAGCAGCGCGCCATCGGCCGGGAGACCCTGGACATCTACGCGCCCTTGGCGCACCGGCTGGGCATGGCGAAGGTCAAGGGCGAGTTGGAGGACCTGTCGCTCAAGGCCCTCCACTCCGACGTCTACGACGACCTCCAGCGCCGGGTGGCCAAGCGCCGCCTCGAGCGCGAGGCCGAGATCAACCAGGTCATCACGATTCTCTCCACGAAGCTGTCCGAGGTCGGGATCTCGGGGCAGATCACCGGGCGGCCGAAGCACTTCTACTCCATCTACAAGAAGATGCAGGCGGGCCGGGAGTTCGACGAGATCTACGACCTCACCGCGGTCCGCATCCTGACCTCGACGGTGCGCGAGTGCTACGGCACGCTGGGCCTGGTCCACTCGCTCTGGAAGCCGGTGCCCGGCCGCTTCAAGGACTTCATCGCGATCCCGAAGTCGAACATGTACCAGTCGCTCCACACGACCGTCATCGGCCCGAAGGGCGATCCCGTGGAGATCCAGATCCGGACGCCGGACATGCACCGGATCGCCGAGGAGGGGATCGCCGCGCACTGGCTCTACAAGGAGAAGAAAGACCGCTCCGGGCTCGACCAGGCCTTCGTCTGGCTGCGGCAGCTGCTCGAGTGGCAGCAGGAGATGAAGGACCCCCGGGAGTTCATGGAGACGGTCAAGGTCGACCTGTTCCCGGACGAGGTCTACGTGTTCACGCCGAAGGGCGACGTCAAGGCGCTGCCCGAGGGCTCGACGCCGATCGACTTCGCGTACGCGGTACACACCGAGGTCGGCAACCGCTGCGCCGGCGCCCGCGTCAACGGGAAGCTGGTGTCCCTCCGCCACGTGCTGCGGCAGGGCGACATCGTCGAGGTGGTCACGTCGCCCACCCAGAAGCCGTCGCGCGATTGGCTCAAGACCATCAAGTCGACGCGGGCGCGGTCCAAGGTCAAGCAATGGCTCCGGACCGAGGAGCGGGCGCGATCGATCGCGCTCGGCCGCGAGCTCCTCGACCGCGAGGCGCGGAAGTACCGGCTGCCACTGGCGACGCTCCTCGAGGCGGAGGAGCTCCGGAAGCTCGCGGTCGAGCACGGGTATACCACCGTCGACGACCTGCTCGCCGGGCTCGCGTACGGCAAGCTCGCCGTGTCCACGGTGGTCGCGCGGTTCATCCCGGCCGACGCGGCGGCCGAGTCCCGGGCGGAGGCGAAGGCGGCGAAGGCCGCGCGTCCGCGGACGGAGGCCGGCGGCGTCACGGTCAAGGGCGTCGACGACGTCCTCGTGCGGTTCGCCAAGTGCTGCGGCCCGGTGCCGGGCGACGCGATCGTGGGCTTCATCACCCGCGGGCGCGGGATCACGGTGCACGCGCGCGACTGCCCGAACCTCGTGGCGGGGGCGTTCGACACCGAGCGGACGGTGACGGTGGAATGGGCGGTCGCCGACCAGCAGGCGCTGCCGGTGAAGATCGCCGTGCACATCGGGCGGGACCGGCCCGGCCTCCTCGCGGACATCTCGACGGCCATCTCCTCGTGCCAGGCCAACATCGTCAAGGCGGAGGTGACGGTCACCGAGGACCGGAAGGGGCTGAACCACTTCACGGTCGAGGTCAAGGACCTCCGTCAGCTCCAGGGCGTCATGGCGGCCATCTCGGCCGTCAAGGACGTCATCGGCGTCGAGCGCGTCCGCGGGCTGTAGGGCGAGCCGGCCGGCGGCCGTCCGCGTCATGGTCGAGATCAGTCGCCGCGAATTCGAGCAGCTCGTGACCCGCGCGCTCAGACGCCTCCCTCGCCGCTTCCGCGACCGCCTGGAGAACATCGCCGTCGTCGTCGAGGACTGGGCCGACGACGACACCCTCGACGAGATGGGGATCGAGCCGCCCGACACGCTCTACGGCCTCTACCGGGGCACCGATCTCACCCGGCGGGACACGAACTACGGGAACGTCCTCCCGGACGTGATCACGATCTACCAGGGGCCGATCCAGGAGGACTGCGAGACCGTCGAGGACATGGAGGAGCTGGTCCGGGACACAGTCGTCCACGAGGTCGGCCACTACTTCGGGCTCGACGACGACCGCCTGTCCGAGCTGGAAGAGGGGTCCGGCTAGGGCTCCCAGCCCAGGCGGTAGGTCCGCCGAAGCCGGTGGCTCGGCGAGGCGTCGATCTCGGTCTGACCCGTCCCGCTGTCCACCCTGGGCGCCTCCCGGAGCTGTCATCCGGTTGACATACTGGTAGCTATTTGTGCTTGACACCACTTTCACTCGACGATAGGCTTTCAGCGCACGTTGAAAATGCATGGACCAGTGAAAGTATGGTGCGGGCCGTCGAATTCAAGAAAGAAGCCGCAGAGCGGCTCCGTGGACTGTTCCCGCAAGCCCTTGAATGGCAAGAGTCTCTAGATGCGACCGTCGGGGACCAGACGGTGGATGTGCTCGTCAGGTTCAGGATGGGGCAGGAGCAGGAGACCAAGACTCTGATCTGTGAGACCCGATCCCGGGGCGAGCCCCGGTATCTCCGGGAGGCCATCACCCGGCTCCGCGAGTTCAGGTCGCTCCTCCCCGGGGTGTATCCGATCGTGGCGGCCCCCTACGTGACGCCCCAGTCGGCCGTTCTCGTCCGCCGTAATGGCTGCGGCTACCTGGACCTGGCGGGCAATTGCTACCTGGCCTTCGACAGCGTCCTGATCCAGAAGGAGGGGCGCCCGAACGCCGGCCTGATCCGCCGTCCCCTCCGGACCCTCTTCGCGCCCCGCGCCACCCGGGTCGTCCGGGCATTGCTGGTCGAGCGGGAGCGGGCATGGCGGCTCGACGAGCTGGGCCGGGCCGTCGGCGTGAGCCTGGGCCACGCCCACAACGTGATGAAGCGCCTCGAGGAGCTGGACTGGGTCGAGCGGGGTCGCGACGGGCTCTACCGGCTGGGTCGCCCGGGCGAACTACTCGACGCGTGGCGGGACGCGTACAGCTACCGGACCAACGGGCTCAGCGCGTTCGTGCCTCCGGCGGGGGACAAGCGCCGCGTCATGGAGGCGCTGGCGCGGCACACGACCGAGCTGGGGATGGGCTACGCGTTCACGCTTCACGCCGGGGCCTCCCTGATCGGGCCCCACACGCGGGTGTCCACCGTGCACTGCTACGTGACCGGCGACGTCGAGGCGCTGGCCCGGGTGCTCGGGCTCCAGCCGGTGGACGGGGAAGGGTCGGTCTATCTCATGACCCCGTACGACCCGGGCGTCTTCTACGCGCCCGTGGTCAAGGGGGGATTCCGGGTGGTCAGTCTCCCGCAGCTCTACGTAGATCTCCACAGCCACGAGCGGCGCGGGCGCGAGCAGGCCGAGAAGCTCCGTCGCGATGCGATGGGGTTCTAGCCGCGCTCACGGCGACGGAAGGAGGTGAACACGATGGCGAAGAAGAAGGCAGCGAAGAAGAAGAAGTAGCGTCAGAGGTGCCGCTCGAGGGGGGTGCAGCCCTCTCGCGGGACCGACACCACGTGAAGGGAGGTGATGTTCGATGGCGAAGAAGAAGGCGGCCAAGAAGAAGAAGTAGTGCACCAGCGGGTCAGGTCCGATGCCAGTCCTGACCCAGCGTTCGGTTCTCAGCGCAGGCCGCCGGGGGCGACTGGCACCCCCGGCGGCCGGTCCTCAGACGGCCTTGATGACCTTGCCCCCTCGCAGGCAGCGTGTGCAGACGCGGACCCGCTTGGTTCGGCCCTTCATGACCGCCCGCATCGAGACGAGGTTCGGCAGCCACCGGCGCGAGGACACGTTGTGCGCGTGGCTGATCTGGTTGCCCACGACCGGGCCCTTCCCACACACGTCGCAACGCTGGGCCATGCTCCTGGACTCCTCGGGAGAGATGGGGCTCGGCGGTGATCCCGGTCCCGGAGCGGGCCGGCTTGCCGCCGAGCAACGCACTTCTATACCATGGGGTGCGAGGTGAGACAAGTCTGGCGCCTCGCGGCCCCGCGCGGCGGTCCTCGGTGAACCCAGCCGCTAGGTCGTCCGCCGGCCTCGACACGCCTCTCCAGTACTTCAAGGGTGTGGGGCCCCAGCGTGCCCGCCTGCTGGAGCGCCTCGGGCTCACGACGGTGCGGGACGCCCTCAACCATTTCCCCCGGGACTACCAGGACCGCCGGGAGTTCGTGTCCTTCCACAAGCTCCCGCTCGGCGAATCGGGCGTCGTGCAGGGGACCGTGTTCGGCGTCGCCTCCCCGCGTCGGGGATCCCGGGCTCCGGTCCAGGTGACGTTCCGCGACCCGTCGGGCTACTTCACCGCCCTCTGGTTCGGCCGGGGCTTCCTCGCGCAGGTCTTCAAGCGGGACCAGCGGGTCGTCCTGTACGGCAAGAAGGCCCTCGCCAAGGACCGCCGGGTCGTTCTTGAGAGCCCCGACTTCGAGATCATCGAGGAAGACGAGCTGCCCTCGATCCACATGGGCCGTCTGGTACCGGTCTACGCGCTGACCGAGGGCGTGCTCCAGCGCGGGCTGCGGTCACTCCTGCACCGGATTCTCGAGGCCCACGCCGAGGAGGCGCCCGACATCCTGCCGGAGGAGCTCCGCCGGAATCGCGGGCTCCAGCCCGTCGCCCAGGCGTACCGGTCCGTCCACTTCCCCGAGCAGCTGGACGACGTGGAGGCGGCGCGCCGGCGCTTCGCCTTCGAGGACTTCCTCGTGCTGCAGGTCGGACTGGCCCTGAGGCGCCGGCGCCAGGCCCGGGACCACGGACGGCCCCTCGCGCCCCCGGGGACGCTGGCGGCGCAGCTCCGGCGGGAGCTGCCGTTTGCGCTGACGCATGCTCAGGAGCGCGTCTGGACCGAGATCCGGTCGGACCTCGCGCGGCCCGTGCCGATGAACCGGCTCCTGCAGGGAGACGTCGGCTCGGGCAAGACGATCGTCGCCGTGATGGCGCTCCTGACGGCCGTGGAGGCCGGGTGCCAGGCCGTGCTCATGGCGCCCACCGAGATCCTCGCCGAGCAGCACGTCCGGACGCTCCGAGGCCTCGTCGAGCCCCTCGGACTCTCGGTCGCGTGGCTCAGCGCTGGTCAGCGCGCCCGGGAGCGCCAGGTCGCGCTGGACGCGCTGCGCAGCGGCTCGGCCGCGATCGGCGTGGGGACCCACGCCCTCATCCAGGACGCGGTCGAGCTCCAGCGCCTCGGCCTGGCCGTGGTGGACGAGCAGCACCGCTTCGGCGTGCTCCAGCGCGCCTCGCTCCGCGGCAAGGGCGAGTACCCCCACGTCCTCGTCATGACGGCGACGCCGATCCCTCGGACGCTCGCGCTGACGGTCTACGGCGACCTGGACGTATCCGTGCTGGACGAGCTGCCGCCCGGGCGGACGCCCATCCGGACCGACTGGCGTCGGGAGCCGGCCCGGGACCGGGTCTACGAGTTCGTCCGGGGCGAGCTCCGGGCCGGGCGCCAGGCGTACGTCGTGTGCCCCCTGGTCGAGGAGACGGAGGCGAGCGACCTGAAGGCGGCAACGGAGATGGCGGAGCGCCTCCAGGCGGGCCCCTTCCGGGACTTCCGGGTCGGCCTGATCCACGGTCGGCTCGCCTTCGACGCGAAGGACGCCGTGATGCGCGCGTTCAAGGGGGGCGAGCTCGACCTCCTGGTGGCGACGACGGTGATCGAGGTCGGGATCGACGTGCCGAACGCCTCGGTGATGCTTGTCGAGCACGCGGAGCGGTTCGGCCTGGCGCAGCTCCACCAGCTCCGGGGCCGGGTGGGTCGCGGGGCCGCCCGGTCGTACTGCATTCTCCTGGCCAACGATCCCATGTCCGACGAGGCCCGGCAGCGACTCGACGCGATGGTCCGCACGCAGGATGGGTTCCGCCTCGCCGAGGTGGACCTCGAGATCCGCGGGCCGGGGGAGTTCTTCGGGACGCGCCAGTCGGGGCTCCCCGAGTTCCGGACCGCCGGGCTCGTCACGCACGCGCGGCTCCTCGAGGAGGCGCGGCAGGACGCCCTAAAGCTGGTGGCCCACGATCCGGGGCTTCGCCTCCCGGAGCACCGGGCCCTCCGCGAGGCGCTCATCGCGCGCTGGCGCGAGCGGCTCGAGCTGGCGTCGATCGGGTAAGGCGCCCATGCGCGTCATCGGCGGCCACGACCGCGGGCGGCGCCTCCGGACGCCGCGGGGACAGGGGACGCGCCCGACGGCCGACCGGGTGCGCGTGACCCTGTTCGATGTGCTCGGGCCGGCGGTGGCGGGCGCCCGGGTCCTCGATCTCTACGCGGGGACGGGCGCCGTCGGGATCGAGGCCCTGTCCCGCGGCGCGGCGCGCGTCGTCCTGGTCGAGCGCGACCCAGCGGCTCTGCGCGCGCTTCGCGCCAACCTGGCGGCGCTCGGCGCGTCGCGGGCCGCCGCGCGCGTCATGGCGGGCGACGTCCTGCGGGTACTGGCCGAGCTCGGCGTGCAGGAGGGGCCGTTCGACTTCGTGTTCGTCGACCCACCTTACGCGACGACCCTCGCCGGGCGGACGCTCGAGGCGCTGGCGGGGGCGCCGGTTTGTCGCGACGGGACGGAGGTCGTCGTCCAGCACTCCACCCGCACCGTGCTGCCGTCGATCCCGGGCCTTGCGGAGCATCGTCGACCGCGACGTTTCGGTGACACTGCCTTGACTTTCCTGAGAGCCGGAGGGTACAGTCCTGACGGTCCGAGGCCCTGAGTGCACCACATCGTCGTCGCCAGGCCGTCCGCTGCCCACGCCGTGAGCCGCGCACGGCGCGACGCCTAGCCCGGGGCCCGGGGCGCCCGTGCCCGTCCGCGCCGTCTATGCTGGCTCGTTCGACCCGCTGACCAACGGCCATCTGGACCTGATCGAGCGAAGTCTCCGGATCTTCGACGAGCTCGTCGTGGCCGTCGTGACCAACCCGGGGAAGACAGCGCTGTTCTCGGACGACGAGCGGATCGAGATGATCCGCGAGTCGACGCGGCACCTCCGCGAGATCGAGATCGTCGTCTTCGACGGCCTGCTCGTCGACCTGGTGTCGCGCGTCCACGCCCGGGCGGTGGTCCGGGGACTCCGGGCGGTGTCCGACTTCGAGTACGAGTTCCAGATGGCCCTGATGAATCGGAAGCTGCGCGAGGAGGTCGAGACCGTCTTCCTCATGCCCCACGAGGCCTACTCCTACATCTCCTCGCGCCTGATCAAGGAGGTCGCCGGCTACGGGGGCTCGGTCAAGGGCCTCGTCCCCGCCGGCGTCGAGACGCGGCTCCGGGAGAAGCTGCGCCGCGGCCGATCCTGACCCGCGAGAGCCCGAAGAGGAACGAGCGTGAGCCGACCCGTTCTGGCCGAGCGTGCCCGTCGCCTGACCCCGTCTCCGACCCTGGCCCTCGCCGCCCGGGCCCGTGCCCTGCAGGCGCAGGGGATCGACGTCCTGTCCTTCACGGCCGGGGAGCCCGACTTCGACACCCCCGAGCGGGTGAAGGAGGCCGCGATCCGCGCCCTCGGCGAGGGGCACACCAAATACACGGACGCCGGCGGCATCCCGCCGCTCAAGTCCGCGATCTGCGCCAAGCTCAAGCGCGACAGCGGGCTCGACTACGAGCCCGCCGACGTCATCGCCTCGGTCGGCGCGAAGCACACCCTCTTCAATATCTGCGCGGTGCTCGTCGACCCCGGGGACGAGGTCCTCGTGCCCTCGCCGTACTGGGTGAGCTACACGGAGCAGGTGCGCCTCTGTCAGGGCGTGCCGGTCGCGGTGCCGACCGACGAGGCTCGGGGCTTCGCGCTCGACCTGGCCGCCCTTCGCCGCGCGGTGACGCCGCGGACCAAGCTCCTCATCCTCAACAGCCCGAACAATCCCACCGGCGCCGTCTACCCGCGGGCCGACCTCGAGGGGGTCGCCGCGCTCGCGCTCGAGCACGGGTTCGTGGTGGTCGCCGACGAGTGCTACGACGCCCTCGCCTACGAGGGACGCGTCCCGAGCATCGCGGCGCTGGGCCCCGAGATCAAGGCGCGGACGATCGTCGTGAACACGTGCTCGAAGGCCTATGCGATGACTGGGTGGCGGCTCGGCTTCGCGGCCGGCCCGCGCGAGATCGTCAAGGCGATGAGCGACTTCCAGGGCCAGTGCACGTCGAACCCGACGTCGATCGCGCAGTGGGCGGCGGTCGAGGCGCTCGGGGGCCCGCAGGACGAGGTCGCGAAGATGGCCGGGGAGTTCGACCAGCGTCGACGCGTGATCGTGGCCGGCCTCGACCGCATTCCCGGCTGGCGGTGCCCCATGCCGGCGGGCGCCTTCTACGCGTTTCCCGACGTGTCCGGGCTGTTCGGCCGGCGCTTCGCCGGCCGGCCGCTCGGCGGGTCGGCGGACGTGACGACGTTCCTTTTGGAGGCGGCCCGCGTGGCGGTCGTGCCCGGCGCGGACTTCGGCTCCGACCGGCACCTGCGGATCTCGTACGCGTGCGGTCTCGAGCAGATCCGCGAGGGCCTCGCGCGGATCGAGGCGGCCTGCGCCGGGCTCGAGGGCTGAGCTTCGGCAAGGTCCTCCCGCTGGCGGAGGCCGTCCGGCGGCACGTGCCGGACGGCGCGTCGGTCGCGCTCGGCACCGCGCTCGAGTGCCTGATTCCCTTCGCCGCGTCGCACGAGCTGATCCGGCAGGGGCGGCGGGATCTCACGCTGGTGGGGCCCATCTCGGACATCTGCTTCGAGCAGCTGATCGCCGCCGGCTGTGTCCGGCGCGCCGTCGCCGCGTGGATCGGGAATGTCCAGCACGGGGCCGCCTACGCCTTTCGCCGCGCGCTGGAGCAGGGGGTGCCGCGCCCGCTCGAGGTCGAAGACCACTCCAACTTCTCGATCGCGCTGGCCCTCGAGGCGGCGGCCCTGGGCGTGCCGTACCTGCCGACGCGGAGCCTGCTCGGGTCCGACCTCCTGTCCCGCAATCCACGCCTGCGGGTCGCCGCGTGCCCCTTCACGGGCGTCCCGCTGGTCCTCGTGCCGGCGCTGGCGCCCGACGTGGCCATTCTTCACGTCCAGCGGGCGGACGCGGACGGGAACTGCCACGCCTGGGGGCCCACCGGCGTCAGCGCGGCGGCCGGCAAGGCGAGCCGGGCGGTCATCCTCCTGACGGAGGAGCTGGTAGAGCCCGAGGTGATCCGGAGCGACCCCAATCGGACGCTCCTGCCCGGATTCCTGGTGTCGGCCGTCGTCCACGTGCCGGGTGGCGCCCACCCGTCGCCCGTCCAGGGACACTACAACCGCGACCACGAGGTCTACGCGGACTGGCACGCCCGTTCGGCGACCGCGGAGGGCGCGGTGGCGTGGCTGGACGAATGGGCGCGCGGGCCCGTGGACCACTCCGAGTACCTCGCGAAGATCGGCCGCGCCCGCCTCGACCGGCTCCGCCCGCAGGCGGCGCGGCTCGCGGCCCCGGTCGACTACGGCTGCTGAGAAACGGGGGGCGCGTCCACATGACCCCGGCCGCCTACACCCCCGCCGAGCTCATGGTGGCCGCCGCAGCGCGCGAGATCCGGGACGGCGAGGTCGTGTTCGTGGGCATGCGCCTTCCACTGCTCGCCTTCTGCCTGGCGCGATCGACCCACGCGCCGACGGCGGTCGGCCTCTTCGAGAACGGCGTCGTCCGCGACTCTCCCGCGTTGGCCTTCCTGGTCACGATGTCGGATGGGCCCAACGTGACCGGGGCGCTGTGGTGCACCGACATGCGCGAGGTCATGGGGCTCATGCAGTCGGGGCGGGTGACGCTCGGGTTCATCGGCGGCGCCCAGGTGGACCGCTTCGGCAACCTCAACACGACGTACGTGGGCACGCGCGGGCGGGCGATCCGCCTGCCCGGCTCCGGCGGGGCGCCCGACATTGCGTCGCTCGCCCGGCGCCACGTCGTGATTATGGCGCACGAGCGCCGGCGGTTCGTCGAGCGGGTCGACTACGTGACGTCCCCCGGGCACGGAGAGGGCGGGGACTGGCGGGCGCGGACCGGGCTCCCGGGCGGCGGCCCGTCGGCGGTCATCACCACGCTCGGGCTCTTCCGCTTCGACGGGGCGACCCGGGAGATGGTGCTCGCCAGCGCGCACCCCGG
>DATAFX010000080.1:0-1937 GCA_036257195.1 Candidatus Methylomirabilota bacterium
GGTCTCCGACGCCTCCCAGCCGTGACTCACCAGGTACGGGACCAGCTGGCTCCGGAGGCGAGCGTACTCGCGGAAGATCGCCAGCACCTCCTCGCCGAACCGCCACGGCTCGCGGGGCGTCGCGCCGTGGTATCGGCTCAGGGCCGAGAAGAAGCCGAGCTGGGCCCACCGGACGTACAGCTCAGGCGAGGGCTCGCCCCAGAAGCCGCCGATGTCGTGGCTCCAGTAGGCGAGCCCGCTCATCGCGCTGGCGAGGCCTCCGCGCAGCGTGTTCGCCATGTCCAGGAACGTGCACTCGGAATCGCCGGCCCAGTGCCCGGGATAGCGCTGGACGCCCGGGGCCGCGCTCCGCGACCAGGCGACCGCGCGGGACCCGCGGGCGGCCTGTGTGGCCTCGAAGGACTCGCGCTGGAAGAGGAGCGGATAGGGATTGTGCATCTCGGCGCCCGTCATCCCGTTTGCGAACCGGGCGTCCTCCGGGATCTCCTCGGCGAAGTCGGGCTTGAACGAGTCCGCGCCGAGCGCCAGCTGGGCCTCGAGCTTGCCGCGGTACCAGCGGACGGCCTCCGGATTGGTGAAGTCCACGATGCCGCAGAGCCCCATGCCCCGTTCAGTACGCTGGCTCCAGACCAGCGCGTCGTAGACGCTCCCGTCCGGGCGTCGCAGGAAGTGCCCGCGGGCCGCGCCCTCCCGGTAGAGCGCGCTCTGGCAGGCGACGTAGGGGTTGATCCAGAGGCAGTTGTGGAACCCCTCGCGGTGGAGCTCCGCGAGAAGCCGCTCGGGATCGGGAAGCCGCTCCGCGTCCCACTCGAAGTCGCACCACATGAAGGCGCGCTGCCAGAACGAGTCCAGGTGGAAGACGTCGCAGGGAATGCCCTCCAGCCGGAGGCGGCGCGCCGCCGCGAGCACCGAGGCCTCGGTGAACTTCACGAAGCAGGTGGAGGCCCACAGGCCGAACGCCCACTCGGGGGGGACGGGCGGCTTCCCGGTGAGATCCGTGTACGCCGCCACGACCTCCTTGGGCGTGCCGACGAGCACGTAGTAGTCGAGCTCCGGCCCGGCCACCTCGATCGTGAAGGTCCGGTTCGACCGGCTGCCCACGTGAAACGTGACGGCCGTCGGGACGTCCACGAAGAGACCGTAGCCGCGACTCCCGACGAGGAGCGGGATGTTCTTGTAGGCGAGCTCGGAGCGGGCGCCGTACGGATTCCGGTTCCAGATCCGGACCGTCCGTCCCACGTGGTCGAGGCGCGTGAACTTCTCGCCGCCGCCGTAGAAGTGGTCCTCGGGATCGAGCAGGAGGTTCTCCACGACGGCGAGGGTGCGGTGGGCGGGATCGTGCGGGAGGCTCTCGACCTCGAGCCCGGGCCGCGGGCCGAGGCGGTGCCCCGCGAAGTTCACGTCGTCCGACACCTCCTGGGTCAGCAGCCGGCCGTCGCGGGCCCGGAACGTGAGCTGCCACGGGTCGAGCGTCGCCTCGACCGTGAGGTGGAGCGTCCGCACGATCACCCGCCCCTCGGCCGCTTCCACGGTCCACGAGCCGATCTCGGGCCGGCCGACGACGTAGCTGAACGCCTTGTCCACGGGAACCGCGCCGGCCGTGATCCGGACGCGCACCGCGCGCGGGCCAGCGGCCTCGACCGCCACTCGCGCCGCTGCGAGCAATTCGGTGACGCACCGGAACTCGACGCCGCCCGGGGTCCGCTCCCACCCGAGCGCCCGGAGGAGCCCCAAGTTCCGAGGCTCCACGGCTCCTCCGACCCGCTCCATTCGCGTCTCCCTAGCCCTTCACGGCGCCGAGCGTCAGGCCGCGGACGAGGAAGCGCTGCAGCGCGATTGTCATGACGATGTTGGGGAGCATGACCATCACCGCCGCGGCGCTCATCTCGCCGTACAGGGGCCCGAGGTCGGTGGTGAGCCCGGCGATGACCACCGGC
>DATAFX010000081.1:0-4004 GCA_036257195.1 Candidatus Methylomirabilota bacterium
GCCGAGAGCCTCGTCCACCACCGCGCCGACGATGATGTTGGCGTCACCCTCGGCCGCCTCGGCCACCGTGCTGGCCGCTTCGTTGACCTCGTGGAGCGTGAGGTCCGAGCCGCCGGTGATGTTGATCAGGACCCCGCGGGCGCCCTGGATCGACGTCTCCTCCAGCAGCGGGCTCGCGATCGCCTTCTGCGCGGCGTCCACGGCACGGTGCTCGCCCCGACCGATCCCGGTGCCCATGAGCGCCATGCCCATCCCGGACATGATCGTGCGCACGTCGGCGAAGTCGAGGTTGATGAGGCCTGGGACCAGGATCAGGTCCGAGATGCCCTGGACCGCCTGCTGCAGGACGGAGTCCGCGACCTTGAAGGCCTCCTGGAGCGACGTGCCCTTCTCGACGACGGTGAGCAGCCGCTGGTTGGGGATTGTCAGGAGCGTGTCGACGATCCCCCGAAGCTCCTGGATCCCGGCGTCCGCCTGGTGCATCCGCCGGGGGCCCTCGAACTGGAACGGCTTCGTCACGCAGGCCACGGTGAGGGCGCCGAGCTCCTTGGCGATCGCCGCGACGACCGGCGCCGCCCCGGTGCCCGTGCCGCCGCCCATCCCGGCCGTGATGAAGACCATGTCGGCGCCGGTGAGGGTCTGGTGGAGGACCTCTCGGTCCTCGCTCGCGGCCCGGCGGCCGACCTCCGGGTCGGACCCGGCACCGAGGCCCCCGGTGAGCTTGGTGCCGAGCTGGATCTTGATCGGAGCCGGGGAGGCGCGAAGCGCCTGGGCGTCGGTGTTCGCGACCGCGAACGTCACGCCGGTGAAGCGCGACGTGATCATCCGGTTCACGGCGTTCGACCCGCCGCCTCCCAGCCCGACGACCCGGATCTTCGCCGCGAGCTCTCGGTCCTCTTCCTCGAGCCGGAAGACGAGCTCCTCCCGCATCGTACCCTCTCCCCCTGCCGGCCGACGGTCTCCGCCGGCCGACTCGTTGACTTGCCTTCGCTTGCGGCGGCGCCGCGCCATCAAAAGATCTCCCGGAGCCACTCGCGGACGCGACGCGCCGTCCGGCCCACGCCGGGCCAGCCCTCGCCGAGCGCGGCTACGCGGACGGCATCCGCCGGCCGATCCCGACGAGCGCCGGTCAGGACCAGCCCGACGGCGGTCGCGAACACGGGGCTCTCCACTTGCTCGTACAGCCCACCGACCCACTTCGGAATGCCGCGGCGGACCGGCAGGTCGAGGATCGTCTCGGCCAGCTCCGGCACGCCCTCCATGATCGTCGCCCCGCCCGTGACCACGGCTCCCGCGGTCGCCGCGTCATCGAGCCCCGCCTCGCTCACGCCCCGCGCCACCAGCGTGACGATCTCCTCGATGCGCGCCTGGACGACGCGAGCCAGCGTCTGGCGCGAGAGCACTCGCGGCTTGCGGCCGCCGATCGAGGGCACCTCGACCGTCTCGTCCTCGAGCACGAGGCTCGCCTGGGCGCAGCCGTAGAGTTTCTTCAGCTCCTCCGCGGAGGGGGGCGGCGTCCGGAGCCCGACGGCGATGTCGTTCGTGATGTGGTCGCCGCCGAGCGGGATCACGGCCGTGTGCCACACGGCCCCGTCCCGGAACAGCGCCACGTCCGTCGTGCCGCCGCCGACGTCGATCAGGAGCACACCCAGCTCGCGCTCGTCGGGCGTGAGCACCGACTCGCCCGAGGCGAGCGGCTGCAGCACGACGTCCTCGACGGTCAGGCCGGCCCGATTGACGCTCCGGACGACGTTCTGCACGGCCGTCGCCGCCCCGGTGACCAGGTGCACGGAGACACCCAGCCGGCTTCCGAGCATCCCGATCGGCTCCCGGATGCCGTCCTGGTCGTCAACGGTGAATCCCTGCGTCAGGACGTTCAGGATCTCGCGGTCGGGGGGGAGGCCCACCGCGCGGGCCGCCTCCACCGCGCGCGCGACGTCGAGGGCGGTGACTTCCCGGGTGCGGCCCTGGACCGCCACCACTCCCTGGCTGTTGATCCCCCGCACGTGCCCGCCGCCGATGGACGCGTAGACGGCGTCCACCTCGACCCCGGCCACCTGCTCCGCCTCCGCGACGGCGCGCTTGATCGCCTCGACCGTCGCCTCGACGTTCGTGACGACGCCCTTGCGGATTCCGCGCGATGGGTGCTGGCCGATGCCGATCACATCGACACCGGTGGCCGTCACCTCACCGATGACGGCACAGACCTTCGTCGTCCCCACGTCGAGCCCCGTGATGATGTTCGGCATCCTGCGCACCGTCAGCGTCGCTCCAAGCCGGCCGCGGCCGGTATCGGGAGTGTGGTGGAATCCCCGGCGGGCCGGCGGCGACCGACGGCGCCGGCCACGCGAACGGGACCGGTGGGCGTCGCGGAAGGCCGAGGCGTGAGCACGACCTGGTCCCGGAACCGGAGGTCGATGGACGCCACGCGCTCGCCGCGGGCGTCGAGCTCCCCGAGCACTCCGTCCAGCCGGGCCAGGCGGTCGGCCCAGGCGTCCGCCCCCAGCCGGACCTCGATCCCGTCGACCAGGTAGAGCACGGGGCCGGGGGGGCGCGCCAGGTCCACCTCGGAGACGCGGGCGGCCAGGCGCCCGGAGGTGCGCTCGAGCACGTGGAGCAGCGCCAGCCCGGCCCGGAGGCTCTCGGACGGCGCGCCGGTCCTGGGCGCCGAGGTACCGATCCCGGTGAGGATCGGCAAGCCGGTCGAGCCCGGCCGGGCGTCGGTGGTCACGAGGTACCCCTCGGCGTCGACCCAGTGGAGCCCCCCGGCGTTGACGAGCGCGTGCGGCTCGCGCTCCTCGACCAGCACGGTCACCCGGTCGGGCAGGTGGCGCACGACGTGCGCGCGCCGGACGCCGGGGAGGGCCGCCACGCGCGCCTCGGTCGCCAGGATGTCGAGCGCGAAGAGGTTCGCCCCCGGCTCGATGCCGGCGGCCGCCAGGACCGCAGTCTCGTCGAGCCGGCGGGCGCCGGTGACCTCGACGGTGCGGGTGGCGAGGAGAGGCGTCCGCAGGACCCAGTCCCAGGCCACGAAGGCCGCCACCCCCAGCCCCGTCAGGGTCAGGCCGAGGGCCAGCGCTCGGACCAGCACGCGGAGCGGCCGGCTGACGTGGCGGGAACGGTGGCGCTGGTTCGCCATCAGCTGCGCGCGGGATGCCAGGTCCTCCGGCGGCACCGGCCGGGCGCGGGGGCCCGACAGGCCTCGGGTGGTGCTGGCCACGCTACCGTGTCGGACGGTCGGTGCTCGGCTCAATCGTCCAGGACTCGGAGCTCCGACGTGAGCCGGACCCCCGTCTGGCTGTGGACGCGCTCGAACGCGAGCTCCAGGAGACCGATGACGTCCTGCGCGGTGGCGCCGCCGCGGTTGATGATGAAGTTGGCGTGCTTCGCGGAGATCTCGGCGCCGCCCACGCGCTTGCCCCGGAGCCCGGTCTTCTCGAGCAGCTTCGCGGCCTGGTCGTAGTCGGGGTTCTTCCAGACAGCGCCCACCGCCGCGAGCGCGAGCGGCTGCGTGGCCTTCTTCTGCCTGAGTCGCGCCCGGATCTCGGCCAGGATCTCCTTCTGCGGCTTCCGGTGGAGCTGCAGCCGCACCCCCAGGAGGATGACCCCGGTCGGGAGCGCGAAGGTGCGGTACATGGACACCCCCGGGGCGGGCTTGAGCTCCCCGATGGTCCCGTCCGGGTGGAGGAAGTACACGGCCGACACGAAGTCCCAGATGGCGCCGTCGTGGGTGCCGGCGTTCATGGCGAGGGCGCCCCCCAGCGTCGCCGGGATCCCGACCAGGCACTCGATCCCGCCCAGCCCGAGCGCGGCGGCCTCGCGGATCATCGTCGACAGGCCCGCGCCGCAGCCGATCGTGACCTCCTCGCCGTGGAACTCCATGCGGCCGAGGCACCCCTCGATCTTGAGGACGATGCCGCGGTACCCGCGGTCCCTCACGATCGTGTTGTGCCCGCTGCCCAGGATCGCGATGGGCAGCTTCTCCTTGTCGGCGAACATCAGCG
>DATAFX010000083.1:0-10200 GCA_036257195.1 Candidatus Methylomirabilota bacterium
GACCTCGTGATCACGGGCGGCCTGGTGCTGGACGGCACCGGGGCGCCGGCCGTGCCGGCCAACGTCGGCGCGACGGGGAGGCGGATCGTCGAGGTCGGGCGCCTCGCGGGCGTCCGCGCGACGCGGACGATCCAGGCCGACGGGCGGGTCATGATGGTACGCTCCCGGCGTGGTGGCCGAGCCTGAAGTCATCCGGATCCTCCGGGACCTGATCCGCTTCGACACCAGCAATCCGCCGGGGAACGAGCGCCCCGCGGCGGAGTACCTGGCCGCGATCCTGCGCAGCGAGGGCATCGACTCGGTGGTCCTCGAGTCGCGCCCCGCACGCGGCAACGTGATCGCGCGGCTGCCGGGGGCCGGCGCCGCGCCGCCTCTCCTCCTTTCCGCGCACCTCGACGTAGTCCCCGCCGTGGAGCATGGCTGGGAGCACCCGCCGTTCGCCGCCGAGATCCACGACGGGTACGTCTGGGGGCGCGGGGCCGTGGACATGAAGCACATGGCGGCGATGAGCGTGGTGACGCTCCTCGAGCTCAAGCGCCGCCGCGTCCGCCTTCACCGCGACGTGATCTTCGCCGGGGTCGCCGACGAGGAGGCGGGCGGGCACGCGGGGGCGGGATGGCTGGTCGACACGCATCCCGACCGCATCAGCGCGGCCTTCTGCCTGACGGAGCTCGGCGGGATGAGCGTCCCCATGCCCCGCCGCACGCTGATCCCAGTCCAGGTCGCCGAGAAGGGCGTCGAGTGGTTCCGCATGCGCGTCCGCGGGACGCCGGGCCACGGCAGCATGCCGCGACCGGACTCCGCCGTGCAGAAGCTCTGCGAGGCGGTGGCCAGGCTCGGCCGGCGCCCGCTCGGCTACCACCTCACGCCGACCGCGCGAGAGTTCCTGCAGGCGGTCGCCGCCGCCCAGCGCCCGCCGGCGTCGCTGCTGCTGAAGGGCCTCCTTTCGGAGCGCACGGCCCGGGCGACGTTGAGGCTGGTCCCGCCGGGACGGCGGCAGGCGTTCCGCGCGATGCTCTACAACACCGCCACGACGACGGTCCTGGCGGCCGGCGTGAAGGCGAACGTAATCCCCGGCGAGGCCTCGGCCGATGTCGACGGGCGCTTTCTTCCCGGCGTAACCCGCGAGCAGTTCCTCGACGAGGTGCGCCGGGTGATCGGCCCGGAGTTCACCCTCGAGTCGATCGAGCGTGGGCCGCCGACCGAGATGCCGTTCGAGAGTCCGGTCCTGGATGCCATCCGCCGGGTGATGACGCGCCACATCCCCGACGCCCGGGTGGTGCCGTACCTGCTGCCGGGGGTCACCGACGCCAAGCACTACGCGCGCGCGCCGGGATCCCCACGTACGGATTCGCCCCCGTGCGGCTCACGCGCGACGAGCCCTTTGCCGAGCTCTACCACGGCGCCAACGAGCGGATCTCGGTGGCGGGCGTCCTCGCGGGGCAGGTCTGGCTCCGCGAGGTGGTGGAGACGCTCGCCGGCGCCTCGCCGAGCGCCGCCGTCTAGCCGCGCGGCCAGCGGCCCGGGAGACCGAGGCCGAGCCGCGCGGCGATGCGCTCGACCGAGGCGCGCGCCGCCTGGATCACCTCCGCCTGCTCGACCAGGGTCGAGCGGCCCCCGGCGAGCACCACCCGGCCGTTGACCAGCACCGTGTCGGCCGTGGGCCCGTGCGCGATCGCGACCAACTGGTGCGCCGGGTCGACCCCGGGGCCGAGCTCCACCGCGTCCCGCTGGCGCACGACGATGTCGGCGCGCTTGCCCGGCTCGAGGCTCCCGACGAGGCGGTCGAGGCCGGCCGCGCGCGCGGCGTCCCGCGTCGCCATCTCGATCACCTCCTCCGGAAGGATCGGCTGGCCGATCTCGGCCGCCAGGTGGAGGGCGAGGAACGGGGCGTCGCCGACCGCGCTCTGACGCGCGGAGTCGGTCCCGAGCCCGACGGGGACGCCCCGGCGTCGGATCTCCGGGATGCGCGTGGGCAGCCGGAGCGGCGTGCCGCGCTGGAGGTAGGCGAGCGGGCACCAGACGATCGACAGCCCGGAGGCGAGGATCGGCGCGACGTCCCCGTCGCGGATCACGTTCATGTGGACGAAGGTCGCGTTCGGGCCGAGGACGCCCAGCTCGGCCAGGTGAGCGAATCGCGGGCGCCCCCAGCGGGCCTCCATCGCGGCGGCCAGGTCGAGATCGAAGCCGAGGTGGGAGTTCAGGACAACGCCCGCGCGGTCAGCAACCGCCTTGGCGGCGCGCAGGAGCTCGTCGGAGGCCGTGCCCTCGCCGTAGAGCGCGACGTGACCGTGGACGATGCCGTCCGGGTCCTGGTTCCGGTGCAGCTGCCCGCCGAGGAGCCCGAGCGCGCGCTCGCGGGTCGGCGCCACGCGCGCGAACAGGCTCGGGCTCCGGAGCCCCGGGATCACGTCCATCAAGGACGGGTCGTCCCAGAGGTAGGGATCCGCCAGGGAGCAGCGCACGCCCGTCGCCCGGGCGGCGGCGGCGACGGCGTCGGGCTCGAAGGCGCTGCCGGGCTCGACGAAGGCCGTGTACCCCTGGCGCAGGAGCTCGAGGCAGCCGAGGGCAGCGGCCGCCTGCTCGTCCTCGGGCCGGAGCGCGGCCTTCCAGTCCGCGTAGCTCGGCCCCGCGCCGCCGCCGCGACTGCTGTCCCCCTGGAAGAACCCCCGGCAGGTCTGGGCGTTGATGTGAAGGTGCGCGTCGATGAACCCGGGGTGCGCGATCCCGCCGCCGGCGTCGAGGACGCGCGGGGCCCGCCAGCGCCCGAGCACCTCGGCCTCGGGCCCCACCGCGGCGATGGTGTGGCCCCGCACCGCGATCGCGCCCACGGGGTAGACTGCGCGGCGCGCGTCCACCGTCAGGACCTCGGCGCCCTTCACGATCAGGTCGCACGGCTCCCGGGTCACCGTCACGCGTGGCTCCGCGCCGGGCGGGGGGACCCGGTCAGGCGCGGGCGCCGGGGGGCGCGTTCAGCCGCCAGCGCTCGAGGACCGCCATGTCGATCTCGACGCCCAGGCCCGGGCCCTCCGGCGGGTAGGCGTAGCCCCCCTCGATCCGGAGGGGGCGCGCCAAGAGGTCCTCGGCGTGATAGAGGACGCCGCAGGTGTCGCTGTCGGGGCCGAGGTTCGTCATCGCCACGCCGAGGTGGATCTGCGCCGCGGTGCCGATGCCGAACTCGGGCATGCTGCCGATCATGCACGGCATACCGGCCGCCTCGCATAGGGTGAAGATGCGGCTCGCGTTGAGGAGGCCGCCGGCCTCGGTGACGTAGACGTTCGCGATGTCGGCGGCCCCGCGTCGGATCACCTCCATGGCGTCCCGCGGCGTGCGGAGGCTCTCGTCCGCCATCAGCGGCACCCCGATCGCCCGGCGCACCTCCGCCATGGCGTCGAGCTCCCGCGGCGGCAGCGGCTGCTCGACCAGCTCGAGATCCCACGGCTCCATGGCGCGGATGAGGCGGATCGCCTCCTTCGCGGTCGGCCAGGCCATGTTGGCGTCAACGCGGAGCCGCACGGCGGGCCCGACCGCCTCACGCACGCGCTGGACGGCCTCGACGTCCCGCGCCGGGTCGTTCCCCACCTTGACCTTGATCGTGCGGTGGCCCTCGCGGACCCGCTCCCGCGCGTACTCGGCCATCGCCCGGGGCTCGCCGAACGGCACCGAGTAGCTGAGCGGAATCCGCTCGCGCACCTTCCCGCCGAGGAGCGCGTAGACCGGCGTGCCGAGCGCCTTCCCCAGGATGTCCCAGAGCGCCATCTCGATCCCGGCCTTCGCCTCCTCCACGCCGTCGAGCGCCTGGTCCATCTTCCGGACGAGGGCGGCGATGCGACGCGGGTCCTCGCCGACGACCGCGGGGGCGAGCGCCGCCTCGACGTCCCCTGCCAGCAGCCGGCCGCGCCGCTTGAACACGGACGAGATCTCGCCGATCCCGGTGACGCCCGCGTCGGTGTCGACGAACACGATGGCGTGCTCGGACACCGCCGCCGGTCCGAGCGCGGTGCGGGACACGCCGCCGTAGGCGAGCCGGCGCGGCCCCCACACCACCACGGTCCGGACCCCGGTGATCCTCATCGCGACCTCGGTCAGCTGGCCGGCTCGCCCGCGTTGACCGCGATGCACTGCCCCGACAGGTTCCGGGCGGACGGCCCGCAGAGGAAGAGGGCCAGGTCGGCGATGTTCTCGGCCGTGACCATGCGCTGGAGCGGCGCCCGCTTCACCAGCAGCTGGCGCATCTCCTGCTCGTCGAGCCCGCGCACCCGGGCCTGCCCGGCGATCACCCGGTCGATGCGGTCGCCCTCGACCGCCCCCGGGGCGATGGCGTTGACCGTGATGTCGTGGGGGGCGAGCTCCAGCGCCATGCCGAAGGTCATGCCGACCTGACCGGCCTTGGCCGCGCAGTAGCCGATGCGGAACGGCAGGCCGCGGCGCCCGGCCATGGACGAGACGTAGACGATGGCACCGCCCCCCGCCCGGATCAGCTCCGGCACCGCGAACCGGGTCATCATGTAGGAGGAGGTGAGGCACGAGTCGAGCGTGTAGGCCCAGTCCTCGGTCAGGTACTCCTGCACGGGCTTCGTCGGGCCGCCGTCACCCGCGTTGTTCAGGAGGGCATCGAGCCGACCGTACGCGTCCACCGCGACGGCCACCGTGCGGCGCGCGCCCTCCTCGGTCGCCGCGTCGGCGACCACCGCGGTGGCCCGCCCGCCGGCCTCCCGCACGAGCGCCGCCGTCTCCTCCACGAGCGCCGCCGACCGGGCCGCGCAGACCACGCCCGCGCCCGCCGCCGCGAAACGCTGGCTCATCACGCGCCCGATGCCCTTGCTGGCTCCGGTGATGATCACGCTCTTGCCGTCGAGGCTTCCCATCCGTGTCCGTCCTTCGGTCGTCAGGGTTAGATGCCGCGGCTGATGCGCCTCAGAGCTCGCGCGCACGGCCGTTCTCGAGGTTACGCTACGCGTCCTTCACGGGACCATGCCCCTCGGACCGCCACCGCCCGACGGCCGCCGTGATGTGCGAGAGCCCACCCAGGAGGCCCGGGATCCGGTCCGTGGTCGGCAGGGGCTGAACCGGAAGCTCCGCCAAGGCATCCGCCCGGGCCGTGTGCTCGATGATGGAGGCGCGGAGCGCGACGGTGTCGGCGAGGTCGACGTCGAGGCTCAGGCTCACGCACTCGCCGGTCCGGAGCCCGACGATGCCGGGCAACCACACGAAATCGACGCGGGGCCGGAAGCGGAACCGTCCGATGATCGGCGAGCCCGTCAGGATCAGGACGCTGAGGTCCTCGTGGCGGGCGACCAGCGCGTGAGCGATGGCGCGGGAGCGGCGCAGCTGACCCAGCCCGAACGCGTCGTGACTGTACACGAGGACGCGATACGTGGCCCTCGGACCGGATGCCACCGGGGCGATGGACGCCGGCCGGGCCCCCGCCCGCGTCCGCATCGCCGTCACCCGTCTTCGACCGCGCCCCCCGACGTTCGCGATCCGCTGCACTGACCCGCCCCGAGTCCCGTGGTTGAAACGATGGCGTCAAACCGGCCGGACGGCGCTGTCGCGCTGTCGCCGCCCGGCCCCGTCTAGATCATCGCTCAGTCCGAGTACTCGAAGTTGATCATCGTGTGCCCGTAGTCGCTGAACTGGCAGGTCCCGCATAGCGGCAGCGCCCGGTCCAGGATCTGCGCGCGCACCTCGCGCATCTTCTCGCTCCCGAGGATCTTCATGAGCCCGCCGTCCCGCTGGACGTTGGCGAACACGTGGTCCCCGTTGCTGTCGTAGCAGCAGGTCGTGACGTCACCGTTCGCCAGGACCACCCCGTTCTCGTAGGCCCAGATGCACTCTCGGTCGTCGATCTTCAGCTCGATCCGCTCCTCGTCGACCCGGTACTTCCGATGCTTCTCGCCCTTGGGGAGCAGCTTCTTGGCCACCCGCTTCCGCAGGTGCTCCTTGAGCCAGGACCCGAGCGAGACGTTCTTCAGTGCAAGCTGGTCCACCCGCATCGACTCGGCCAGCTCGATCATCTGGTCGATCTCGTGCTCGTTGTAGCTGAACACCAGGAACTGGAGCCGGATGAACGGCTTGGTGCGACCGATCGCGTGACGTCGCTGCCCGAGCCGGTGAATTCCGTCCCGGACCTGCTCGAAGCTGCTGCCGATCCGGTAGCGCTCGTGGGTCGACTTGCTCGCCCCGTCCAGGCAGACGATGATCGAGCTGAGATTGGACGAGAAGATGCTGTCGATCTCCCGGTCTCCGAGGAACGTCGAGTTGGTGCTGACGCGCACCGGGACGTTGCGCTCCTCGGCGTACTGGATCATGTCGAAGATCTCGGGGTTGAGGAACGGCTCGCCGAAGTTCCACAGCGCGATCAGCCGCGCGTGGCCCGCGATGTCGTCGACGACGTCTCGGTAGGTGTGCTGCTGCATGTGGATGCCCGGCCGGTGCATGTGGCTCGGGACCGGGCAGAGCGGGCACTTGAGGTTGCACTGGGTGGTGGGCTCGATCATGAACATCTCGGAATAGAGCCCGCTGGCGTTCGGCACCCGGCTCAGCGTCCGGACGCCCTTGGCCGCGTGCACTTCCGTTCGCGTCACGTTCATCCTGGCTCCTCCGTGCTCCGAGCGAGGCGTGCCGGCGCATGGCAACCGCGGGGAGGCGTTCGCCCGTTCCGGCTGGGGCTCCTGGGCCGACGGCTCGAAGATAGCAGATCTTGGGCCCGCCCCGGCATCCTCCGCCGCCGCGGGGGCACCGTCAAGGGCGCAACCAACCGACAGCGGAGATCCTCCGTCTTCGATCCCGCCCGCCGTGCTGGGCGCGTTACCGGTGGCCGGCCGGTTCGACCCAGCTATCGCTCCGGTGTTCCGGCGGCGGTGACGACCGCGCCCCCGCAGAACGGCACGCGCACACTGGCGGTGACGCGGGTGCTCACGCCCTCGGCCGCCCCCTTGAGGCTCTCGACGAGGCGCTCCAGATGGCTCTGGACGACGTCGTCGCTCGGCGAGCCGACGAAGTCGATCTCGGTCACGACCGTCACGCTGAAGGTCCGTCGCATGCAATCCTCCCTGCGCAGTACGCCGCGCCCCTCCGGGTGACCGCCCGGCCGGCTGTCCCGGGAGCTGCTCTCAACGAAACGGTACGACCCCGGCGGGGACCTGGCGGGCAAGATTCCAATAGAGATCACTGTCCTCTGGACGGTCGATCGCGTAGACGACCCGGTAGATCTGCCGCGTGGCTTCCAGCAGCTTCTCGCCTTCCAGCTTCGGAGCTTCGTAGGCACGGCCGAAGCTCTTGTAGAGGAGGTGGAGGCCAGGCGCGGGGCCACCCGGGCTCAGGGGGGGTTGGCGATAGGCCAACGCGACCTCGTAGAAGCCCGCCCGCACCAGGGACGCCACCGCTTCATCGCCACACTCGACGTACCATCCGGTGGCTCCGAAGCCGTCGCGCAGCATCTGAGCCTCGACCCGGGCCAGCACGAGCGGGAGTCGGCCCGTGCCGCGCAGGGGCGGGCCAAGGGCGACGTAGCCCCCAAAGCCGCTTCCGGGCAGCGTGAAGAACGAAACGAGACCGGCGACCGGCCCGCTGGCCGCGCCGCGAAGGGCCCAAAGATGGTAGGCGTGGTCGGCGCAACGCCGGCTCACCCCGCGGGGCCCGACGCCGATCGCCGACTCCGCCACGGCCGTGGCGCGGTCCGGAAAGCAGGCGCGGTAGAGCGCGCGCAGGGCCGGGAGATCTTCGTCCTCGGCCGTCGAGATCTCGTGCACGAGGAAGGGGCGCGCCGGGTCATGGCCGACGTAGCGGTCCAAGGGGATCAGGTCCACCGCGTCGCGCGGGTCGAGATAGCGCGCCATGGCGCCGAATTCGGCGGAGCGATCGGGGTGCTCGATGCGCATCGCCCAGCGAAGGTACTCGTGCACGACCCACTTGACCGTGTCGGCGGGCACGGTCTGGCCGGCGGCGGCGACCGGCTTCCAGGCGAGCAGCATCGAAGTCACCGGCTGCTGCTCCGCCGACAGGGCCGGCTGGACGTACGGAAAATCAAGCTTCTGGAAGCCCCAATCGCTCCAGATGCGGAGCCGGGCGAAGGGGTCCATGCTGTCATCCGCGAGCGACCCGCGAAAGGGATCGTTCATCTCGGCCACCAGGGCGCGGAGCCCGCCCGCCCCCGCCGCGCGGGCGTCGGCGGCCAGCGCGGCTTCCGCGTCGGCCAGCATCGTCCGGCCGAGTCCCCGGCGACGGGCATCCGGCGCCACCACGAGGAACTCGATCACGCCGGTGTTCGGGCCGGCCAGATAGTCGGTCACGCTCCCCGCCACCATCCGGCCGCCCTCGACGAGGACGCGGACGTGGTAGTTGTTCGCGCCGTACCAGCCGCTGGCCTTCAGCTCCAGGTACCGCTGGATGTTGGCCAGGGACTCCCGCTCGTCGGGGTCGGGGAAGGCGGCGGTGTAGAGATCCCCGTAGAACGCCTGCAGGGCCTCGAGGTCGGCGGCGCCGGCTCCGAGGTCGAGAACCTCAGGTCTTGCGGGCGCCATGCGGTCGCTGGCTGGCGAGATGCTCGAGGCACTCGAAGTACGTGCCGATCGTCTCGGGTAGGTGGCAGGCCGAGAAGAACTCGGCGTAGTACGATCCGTCCTCCGCCTTGAGCTCGGAGGAATCGTCGCGCACCGACACGCGGTCCGCGATGGCGACGAACCGCTCGGCGAGCAGCTGCTGGAGGGTGCGCTTGATCTGGGCGCCCGGATCGCTGGCCAGCGGCCGCCCGCCGCAGCCGGGGTCGTCGATGGCCGCCATGTACACGAACCGGACGTGCGGCGGGATCCCCGGCTCCCGGAGCGCCGCCGCGATCGAGTCGAGCGCCTCGTGCGCCAGCCGGTCCTTCAAAAAGGCGTACGTCGAGGCATCGGCGATGTTGCCGTGCACGAAGAAGGGCAGGAGGGCCCGCCAGGCCTCGCCCGCGCGCATGAGGGGTCGCCCGGGCCCCGCCTCGAGCACGAACATCACCCAGAGATAGGCCGAGTAGTACCGGCGCCCGGCGCGGCCGGTCGCGTCGAGTCGGCGGTGCTGCAGGATCACGCGCTCCGCGCCGACGTCGAGCAGCTGGGTCTGGGCCTGGCACACGCGCCGGCGGTCGGCGGAGCCGGGACGGCACACGACGACGGTCGCTTCCAGCTCGACGGCCAGCGGAGGGATCGCAGGCCGGCCGGCCCCCTTCCCTCCCGCGGCCCGGCGCCGCGCGCGCCGGGTCGCGTGCCGCAAGACGCCGCTCTCGTCGTAGAGGATCACGGACGTGTTCTCGTCCCCGTAGCCCAGCTGGAACCCGACGGCGTTCTTGTGTTCGTGATCCCAGTACTCGCACGTGCAGACGGGGATGCTCGGGCCCCATACGATCCAGCAGGCGAACTGGAAGGCGCGCAGGTACCGGAGCGCCTCGTCGGCGATCGGGTCGTCGACGGACGTCACGTTGGAATACGCCTCGACGACTTCACGCCAGTTGTCGTCGAAGTGGGCCAGCTGGCCCGTCAGCAGGTAGAGCGGGGCGACGTAGGCCGATTTCACCCGGAGCTCCGAGAGGAACCGGTCGTCGACGCTGCCAAGGCTCGTCAGAGCCTTGAAGTACCGGTCGATCCCCGCGAATGCGTCCTTGGCCGTCAGGGGCAAGCAATCCGGAATCTGGGTCCTGAACGGGTAGCCGGGCAGGTCGGCGGCGGCGCCGATCCAGCCGTCCGCCCGGGCGAGGCGATGGTCGTCGGCGAGCATGGCGCGGAAGTGCTCGCGCCAGCCTCGCTCGCCCTCCGCGGTCTTGCCCCGGTCCTTGCCGCCCGTGAGCAGCTCCGCCTCCACTCGCAGGCGAGCCACGACGTAGGTCGGCAACTCGTAGTGTCTGGCCCACAGAGCGCACCGCACGGCGTCCACGAGCGCTCGGGTCCCGGCGAATCGCTTGCCCGCGTGCAGGCACAGCTCGAGCAGGCGCCAGGAGCGGAAGATCCGCGGTCGAACCCAGACGAGGAAGACGAAGACCACGACCGAGGCGGAAACGATCGCGGAGACCATCGGCCAGTCGACGCCGTACCGCTTGAGGCCGAGACCCAGCGCGGCGCCCAGGAGAGTGAAGAGGCCGATGTGATCGCGGGCTTCCTTGATGCGGTCACGGAGTTGCTTCTCCGCCATGCCACCCTCCGTGCCGCGAGTGTACCGCCGAGGGGCAGG
>DATAFX010000105.1:0-4440 GCA_036257195.1 Candidatus Methylomirabilota bacterium
GGAAGCGCGAGGGCGAGGGCGATCGAGAGGAGCGCGTAGCGTGCTCGCATGGCACCTCCTGGGAAGTCGCGGCATACTCGGGGCGGCGATCGGATTCGAGCGAATCATAGGAGGGCGCGGAAGGGGTGTCAACCGCCGCCCCGGAGGAGGAGTGCACCGATGGCCGAGTTCCTGTACCGCCTGCAGGCGACGCGCCCGGCCATGCTGACCGAGGGCCTCACGCCCGAGGAGCGCACCGCCGTCACCGCGCACGTGGCCTACCTCGAACGGCTCGCCACCGCCGGCGTGGTCCTGCTCTTCGGGCGCACGCAGACGAGCGACGAGAAGACCTTCGGGATCGTCATCCTGCGTGCCGGCTCGCCGGCTGAGGCCGAACGAGTCATGGCGGACGACCCGACGGTGCAGGCTCGCGTCATGCGCGCCGAGCTCTTCCCGTTCCGCATCGCTGGAATGAGCCCGAGCCTGGCCGTCCCCGCCTGACCGGGGGATCAGCCTCAGTAGGCCGGGCGGGAGTCGGCGAGTCGCGCGCCGAGCGTCGCGGAGTCCCCGAGCTCCATCGACAACCCCTCCGTCCCCGGCACGATCTCGAACGGGAAGGCGGCGCCCGCGCGCGCCTCGTCGAGCAGGCGCGTGAGCGTCTCGTCGTCGTGGCCCGGGTCGTGGTGGAACGTCACGAGGCAGCGGACGCCCGCCAGGGTCGCGAAGGCCAGCGTGTGCGTCAGGGCGCTGTGCCCCCAGCCCACGTGGTCCACGTACTCGGCGGCGCTGTACTGGGCGTCGTGGATCAACACGTCGGCCCCCGCGGCGAGGGCGAACCCCGAGACCCAGTCGGGCGCGACGGGCACCCGGCCGAGTCCCAGGGCCGGCTCGTGATCGCAGAGATACGCGAGCGTGACGCCGTCCGCGGTGACCCGGTAGCCCACGGTGGGACCGGGGTGGCAGACGAGCGCCCCGTTGAGGCGGAACGGGCCGATCTCGAACCCCTCGAAGGGGACGTCGTGGAGAGAGAGCCGGCAGGGCAGCTCGCGGATCCGCACGGGAAAGAGCGGGGGCGACAGATAGCGCGTGAGCCGTTCCCGGAGCGCCTGCGTCGTGGACGGCGGGCCCCAGACGTGGATCTCGCGGTCGGGCTCGAAGAAGGGCGCAAAGAAGCCCAGCCCCTGGATGTGGTCCATGTGGAGGTGGGTCAGCAGGATGTCCACGCGACGGCCCTCGCCCCGGAGCGCCGCGCCCAGCCGTCGCATGCCCGTGCCGGCGTCCAGGACGAGCACGCTGCCGTCGGCGGCCCGAACCTCGACGCAGGAGGTGTTGCCGCCGTATCGCACCGTCTCTGGCCCGGCCGAGGCCAAGGAGCCGCGCGTGCCCCAGAGCGTGAGCTTCACGACGGCCGCTCCCAGAAGATGGCCACCGCCCCCAGGCGCCGGCGCCCCTGGCCCTCGAGAGGGAAGGCGGTCACCGCGATCCGCCGGTCCACGCCGTCGAGACCCCGGATGGCGAGCGGCCGGTGGGCGGGATGCCACTTCCGGAGGGCGATCGAGAGGGGCAGCTCCTCCGGCGGGACCGGGGTCCCGTCCTCCGCCGTCGGGGTGAAAACCGTCGACCACTCGGCGACCGGCATCTCGCCCGTCTCGTCGTACCGGCGCCCCAGGAGCCGCTCGGCCGGCTCGTTGTAGTAGAGGAGGTTTCCGTCGGGGTCGACGAGGAAGATCGGCACTGCGAGGTAGCTCGCGAGCTGCCGCATGAGGATGAGCTCGACCGCCTTCTGCGCCATCGGGCCTCCCTTCCCGCCCGCCGGCCCTGTCGCGGGTGGCCCGGACCGGCCGAGCGCCGCCGGAAGCGGATTCAGTCGAGGCCGAGCAGGCGCGCCATCGAACCGGTCCTAGGGCGGCGTCACCGGCGCGGGGGCCAGCCAGTCGGCCAGCTCGGTCAGCGTGGGGAACTCCCGGTCCGTCCGGCCGCCGTCAAAGGGGGCTTCGCCGTTCCGGTTGATCCAGGCATTGGGGAGGCCCAGGGTCCGCGCCGGCACCATGTCGTGGAAGTAGCCCTGGCCGACGTGGAGCCAGCGGCGCGAGCCGATCGCCCGGCGGGCGGCCTCGAAGTGCGAGGGGGCTGGTTTGTAGGCTCGGACCCGCTGCGCGGTGACCACGAGCTCGAAGTCCACCGTGAAGTGCCGGCGGGTCTCCGCCAGGAGGTCGTCGTCGATGTTCGAGAGGATGCCCAGCGCGTGGCCGGCCGCCCGCAGGCGCTCGAGCGCTCCATTGGTGTCGGGGAACGGCACCCAGCCCGGGAGGCTGTCGGCGAGAAACCCCGCGCGTGCGGGATCGAGCCGCCACCCGAGACGGGTCGCGACGCCACGGGCCGATTCGGCCAGCACGGCGCGATACGGCTGGTAGCCGCCCGCCTCCACATCTCGCTCCGCGGCCATGTAGGCCCGGATCACGGCCCCCCGCTCGAGCCGCACGCCGTCCGCCCACGCGGCGCGCATGAGCGCGGTGGCGAGCCCACCCTCCCAGTCGACGAGCGTGCCGTAGCAGTCGAACGTGACGACGTCGTACTGGCGCGGGGCGATCACCTAGGGCAGCCACTCCCGGAGCGGGCGGACCCGGATCCCCGCCGCCTCCAGCCCCTCGCGCACCGCGCGGACGATGCGCTCAGCGCCCGGTGTGTCGCCGTGGCAGCAGATGGTCTGGACGGAGATGTCGATGTCGACGCCGTCGATCGTCCGCACCTTGCCCTCGGACGCCATGCGCACGGCCTGGGCCGCAGCGCGCACCGGATCGGTGATGAGCGCGCCCGTCTTGCGCCGGGAGACCAGTGTGCCGTCCACCTCGTAGGCACGGTCGGCAAAGCCCTCCGAGGCCACCCGGATCCCCATCTTCCGACAGTGGGCGTCGTACTTGCCCGAGGCGAGCGTCATGAGGATGAGCTCCGCGCCCGACTCCCGCGCCGCCTGGCCGATCGCCTCGGCGATGGCTTCCTGCTGCTCGGCCATCGTGTAGAGGATTCCGTGGGGCTTGACGTGCTGGAGGTCGGCGCCGGCTGCCCGGCAGAACTCGCGGACCGCGCCGGTCTGGTAGCAGACATAGTCCCGCAGCTCGGCCGGCGTCACGTCCATGACCCGCCGCCCGAACCCCATGAGATCCGGCAGCGAGGGGTGGGCGCCGAGCGCGACCCCGTGCGTGAGCGCCAGCGCCACCGTCTTCCGGATCACGTGCGGGTCGCCGCCGTGGAATCCGCAGGCGATGTTGGCCGAGGTGATGAACGGCATGATGGCCTCGTCGGCCCCGAGTGTCCACCGCCCGTAGGACTCGCCCATGTCGCAGTTGAGGTCGATCACGTTGGGCATGGCGTCACTCCTCTCGGCGCCAGCGGGCCTGGTCGGCCTTTCGCGGCGTCGCTGGTTCGACTCATCTCGCTTCGGCGACGGCGACCGCGCGGTCGAGCCAGGCCGCCTCGGCGGCGAGCGCGGCGTGTGCCTCCTCGAGGGTCACCCGTCGGAAGCGGATGCGCTGGCCCGGCCGGGTTTGCCCGATCGCGCCGATGTCCGCGCCGATCACCGTGGCGATCTTCGTGTAGCCGCCGGTCGTCTGGCGGTCGACCAAGAGCACGATCGGCTGCCCCTCGCCCGGCACCTGGATCCCGCCCAGCGGGATGCCATCCGAGACGATGTCGTGCCCGCGGGCGTGCGTGATCTCGGGCCCCTTCAGACGATACCCCATCCGGTCGGCCTGCGGGGTGACGTCATAGGGCCCTTCGAGGAACGCGCGGATCCCTTCCGCCTTGAAGCGGTCGTCCTGCGGGCCCAGGATCACGCGGCACTCCCGCTCGGCGGGATATGCGGGCCGAAGCGCCGGCGGGACCGTCCGGCCTTCTCGGGCGCCCCCGGGAGGCGGCCGGCCCACCGGGAGCGCGTCGCCCTTCTGAAGCGCCCGGCCGCCCTGTCCGCCGAGCCGCCCTCGGAGATAGGTCGCGCGAGAGCCCAGGGCCAGCGGGACGTCGATGCCCCCCGCCACGGCCAGGTACGCGCGGCAGCCAGCCTGCGCCATCTGGAACGCGAGCACGTCGCCCGTTCGGATCCGCACGGCGGTCCAGGACGGGGCGTCCTGCCCGTTGATCGTGAACCCCATGGGGGCCCCGGCCACGGCGACGACGGCGTCGTGCCGCACCTCGAGCCGTGGTCCCTTGATCGTGCACTCGAGCGCGGCGGCGCCGTCCGGGTTCCCGACCAGCCGGTTGGCGACTACGAACGCCGCGCGGTCCAGGGGCCCCGACGGCGGAACGCCGACGCGCTGGTGCCCGAACCGCCCGCGGTCCTGGATCGTGGTCAGGAGTCCCGGGTCGACGACGAACAGCGCGCTCACGACCGTGGCCTCGTCACGGTCCCTCCGCCTCGATCCGGGGACGGTGTGTCCCGGCCGCGACCTCCGTGGCGATCCGGTC
>DATAFX010000114.1:0-33258 GCA_036257195.1 Candidatus Methylomirabilota bacterium
GGGTTGTGGAGGTGCCAGGCGTTGAAGTCCGCCACCTGGGGGCCCTCGACGGTCACGATCCGGCAGAGCTGTCCGGCGCGCACGGGCCAGGCGCGCCCCGACCGGATCGGCACGACGAAGCGGTCGACGAGGGTCCGCGCCGCCGTCTCGCGAGCGAGGCGATCGTAAAAAACGCGGTCCACCACGAGGGGTCCGCTCGGCGTGGACGGCAGGTAGGTCCAGGGTCGCGACATCGGTCCCTCCATACGGGGTCAGGCCTTGATTTTGACTTTCCCGCCAGGCCCGCTCCGGGGAGCTCGATTGGAGCGGCAGGGAAGTCAAAGTCAAGGCCTGACCCCACTTTACCTCACGCGAACCGCCAGCCCTCGAGCGCCGTCGGGTCGTCGGGACGGATGCGGAGCGGCAGGTCCCGAGGGCCCAGGATCCCGGCGTCGATCAGGGGCGCCAGCCCCGCCGCGGGAGCGAGCATCCGTGAGAGCCGTGGCATCAGCGGGAGGAGGTCGGCCCAGGCCAGCGCCGCAGCGGGAAGCCGGGGACCCTCACCGTCGGACGTCCAGACGCGGAGGCCTGGCTCGTGTGCCGCCCGCCGAGCGAGGATCGGCACCTGCGTCCAGAGCGTCCGCGGGTGCGCCGGCGGGATGGGCTCGGCGAATCCTGACGCCACGTCCCACCGGAGTAGCCCTGAGCCAGCCGCGCGCTCCGCCGGGGCGGTGACGCGGCCCCAGGTAAGGGTGAGGGCCAGGGAGCGGTGCCGGCAGACCACCGCGTGCGGCGTGCGGGCGGGCAGATGGAAGAGCGAGCCGGGCTCGAGGTCGAACGTCCGCCATCCCGTCCGCCGGCCGCTCCGAAGGGTCCGATCGGTGAGCTCCTCGGGCGTGCCCGGGGCCACGCGAGGCCCGATGGTCACGGTTCGCCGCCCCTCGACCTGGAGCCAGAAGGCGTCGACCTCGCCGTCATGGTGGAGGCCCATGCCCGGGCGCCCCGTGCCCTCGACGACGAACAGGAACGAGCACTCCTCCCGGGTGACGCCGCGCGCCGGAGCGAAAAAGGCGGCCCGGAGAGCGACGATGAGTCGCATCAGGCGCGGGAGCACCTGGTGCACCTGCGGGAGATAGAGCGTCTGCCCGGCCGCCAGGGCGGCGGCCAGCCGCCGGGGATTGCCCGACCGGTCCACGCTGCGATCCGCGACCATCTGGAAGGGCAGCCCGCTCCCGGCCATCCTGACGCACTCGGCGAAGCCGGGAACGACATTGCGCCACTCCCGGTCGCGCGGGGCGAGGACCACGGGCGCCCGGCCGAGAGCGCGGCGGCGGAAGTGGCCGCGCGCGCGACCGCCCGGGAACCAGGTCGCCAGGGCCGGCACCGCCGCCGTTCGAGAATCGAGGAACCGGCGCGTCATCCGTGTCGGCGCCATGATCGCCCGGTCATCCCGTCATATCCGACCGCCATCCGGCCACCATCGGAAGATAGGGGAGGCGCGCGCCAGGGACAACCGCCCGCGGGGGTGGACGCCGGGCGACGACCGCGGTAGAGAAGGAAGAGCCACACGGCCGGCCTCGCGCCGGCGTCGGTCACCTTCCATCCGTGGAGGTCGCATGATCGTCGAGGAAAAGCTCGCGAGCCTGGGATTTCCCCTGCCTGACCTTGAGACGGAGTACCGGCGGAACACGTCTGGCGCCCACTTCGTGTCCCACCGCGCCGTCGGGCCTCTCCTCTACCTCTCGGGAACGGTGCCGATCCGAGACGGTCAGCCGTACCTGACCGGCCTCGTCGGCCGCGACCTCACGGTGGCGCAGGCGTACGAGGCCGCGCGCTGGGCGCTGATCCCGACGCTCACCGCAGCCCGCTATGCGCTGGGTGATCTCGACCGCGTCGAGGCCGCGATCCAGATGATTGGCTACGTGAACTCCGCCCCCGGCTTTGCCGACCAGCCGCGGGTGATCAACGGGGCCGCTGACCTTCTCGTCGAGCTCTACGGGGAGCGGGGCAAGCCGACTCGGGCGGCCATCGGGTGCCAAGGACTCGCCCTCAATTCGTCGGTGGAGATCGTGCTCGTCGTGCAGTTCTCCGGCGCGGACGTACGGCCGCCCCTGGCCCGCGACCGCTGGGCCCGCTGACCGCCCCGGCGCCGAGCGCCCGGGGAGGCCGGCGAGCCGGCGCTGGACGGCGTCGGGCGGCGCGGCGACTACCCGGCAGGTATAATGCAAGGGCTCAGCGGGAGGCGACGCGTGCCAGGGCAGATCAGATCGTGGTTCAAGGTCAGGTTCTTCACCGGGGTTTTCGTCACGTTGCCGGTGGTGCTGACCGCCTGGGTCTTCTGGCTCTTCTACAGCTCGGTCGACGACTTCATGTCGCCGCTCTACCAGCAGTTCCTCGGGCGGCACGTCCCGGGGCTGGGCTTCCTGACGGCGGCGCTGATCATCTTCGTCATCGGGGTCTTCGCGACCAACGTCGTCGGGCGGCGCGTGTTGCAGTGGGGCGAGCGGTTGATCCGCTACATCCCGCTCGTCCGCCGCGTCTACCCAACGGTCAAGGACTTCGTCGACGCATTCTCGCCGAGCCGCCGCTCGGGTTTCCGCGAGTTCGTCATCGTCGAGCACCCCCGTGACGGGGCGTACTCGTACGGGTTCCTGACCGGGGACGTGCGGGTTGAGGGGACGAAGCCCGAGGCCCTCGTTTCGGTGTACGTGCCGACGAACCATCTCTACCTCGGGGACATCGTCCTCGTGCCCCGCGACGCGGTCGTGTCGACCGGGCTGTCAGTGGAGGACGGCATTCGCATCATCCTCTCGGCCGGTACGGCGGCGCCGCCGCGGCTCCCCAACGCGGGGACCGGTGGGCTCGGCGCAGCCGCCACGTGACCCTTCCAAGGAGACCCGCGCCATGAAGTTCTTGTGCATCGCGTGCGACCAGGCCATGCGGCTCTCCGGAACGACCGGGCCCGATGCCGGGGCGCTTACGGTCACCTTCGCTTGCCCCGCGTGCGGCCACCGGGTCGCGATGCTGACGAATCCCTGGGAAACGCAGATGGTGCGGACACTCGGGGTCAAGGTCGGCGGCGCCCCAGCCGAAGCGCCCGCTCCGTTCGCCGCCGTCCGGGCTGGCCTCGCGCATCAGCGTGACGTCGGGCTCGTTTCCGGGACGCCGGCGCCGGCCAGCGCGTCCGAGGTCGCCTCGGCGGCGGCCGACGGGCCGGGCTGCCCATTTGCCGCGATGATCGGGGGCACGGGTACGGACACCACGGCGCCCGTGGCCTGGACCGAGGAAGCCGCCGGGCGCCTCCAGCGCATCCCCACCTTCATCCGCCCCATGGCCCGGCAGGCGATCGAGCGGTTCGCGCGGGAGCGCGGCTACGGAACGGTCACCGACGAGGTGATGGACCAGGCGCGCGACTTCATGGGGATGTAGGCTCGGGCTCGGCGGCCGGCGCGGCCGCGGGGAGCAGCCAGAGGCGTTCACTGGCCCACACCGGCGGCCGACCGTCCAGGAGGATCTCCCGGAACTCGGCCAGGGTCGCATCCTGCGGGACCTCGGGATGGCGCTCGAGCGCGGCCCAGAACTGCTCCGGCTGGTCGTGCGCCCACCGTGAGACGCGGGCGACGGTCCCGAAGAATCGGCGCACCTTCCGCTCGGCGGCCCGCGTGACGGCTGGCCGGGCGATGGTCGTGGCGAGCTGGGCGACAGTTCCGACGAGTGGCGTGTCCAGCCGAATGTGACCGGTCACACTCGCCTCGACGCGAGTGCCGCCGGCGGGGTCCTCCTCGTGGCGGAACTCGATTAGCACGAGCATCTGTCCCTGGATCGTGGGCAGCCCGCGGCCCTCGTACGTCCCCTCCAGGTGGAAGAGACGTCGGCCCTCCTCCGCGTACAGCATGCGAACCATGCCGCGCGCTCCCCGGGTGTCGTCCCCCCAGTACCCGTCATCCCGCGCGCTCACCTGGTAGCGCCCGAGCCGGAGCGCGCGGGCGACGGCGGCGGCGAAGTCCGGATGATCGAGGAGGAAGCGGAAGATCGGCTCGCGGCTTCGGGCGTGGAGCCCCGTGACCCGGTGCGCGAAGATGGTCGTTCCGAGCACGGCTTCGGCGCGCCCGCGAGCCTCGCCCTCGAGCCGGGCCAGGGGGACGCCGAGCGGCAGCGCGTCGAGGGTGACCGTGGGGGCGACCGGATCCGGCGGCTCGGCGCGCTCGGCGTCGACCCCGCGGGAAGCGACCACCAGGGTCGCGACGGTTACCAGCGCGAGGCCGAGCCGAAGTCTCGCGCGAGGTCGGCGCCGGCACCGGGGAAGGGCGCAGGGAGGGGGGACGGTGGTGGCCACGGCTCCGGACGCTACCGTATCACGGGGCGGGGGGCCATCCCAGGTGGCCGTCGCCTTTTCCTGCCGAGTCTGCGCCTCGGCTGCTACAATGGCGCCTCATATGACTATCCCCGGCGGCCTCGCGGCCCGCGGACTCGGCGGCGTACTCGCCCTCGGTCTCGCCCTGGGGCTCTGGGCGCCGGCGGCAGCCGACTCCGCGGTCAGCCCGAACGGGGTGGTTGGTAGCGTACCGGTCTCGGCCGAGGCAGTGGTGCTCCTCGACCTCGAGACGGGCAAGGTCCTCTTCGAGAAGAACGCCGAGGAAGACCGTGCGCCCGCCAGCCTCGTCAAGATGATGACTCTCTACATCGCCTACGACGAGCTTCGGGCGGGACGGGTGACCCGGTGGGAGCCGGTCACCATGGGCCCGAACGTGGTCCGGACGCCCCGGTTCCGGCTCGGGCTCGCGACCGGACAGGTCGTGCCGTTCGACACCCTCCTTGCCGCCGTCGCAATCGCCTCCGCGAACGACGCCGCCACCGCCGTCGCGGAGCGGCTGGCGGAGAGCGAGGAGCGGTTTGTCGAGCGCATGAACGCCGCGGCGGAGCGCCTGGGTCTCACCCACACGGTGTTCGCTAACCCGCACGGCTTACCGGATGCCCGCCAACGGACGACGGCGCGAGACATGGCCGCGCTGGCGGAGCACCTCTTGCGCGACTTTCCCGAGAGCCGCGCGCTCTTGGGCGACACGGACTTCACGTGGCGTGGGCGCGTGTTCCGGCGCCGGATCCCGCTCTTCCGGGATCCGGGCGGCGTGACGGCGCTCAAGACCGGGTTCACCCTGGAGGCGGGGTACAACATCGCTGTGGCGGCCGGGCGCGCGGGCCAGCGGCTCCTCTGCGTGGTGCTGGGAGCCGAGACCCGGGGCCTGTCGTTCCTCGATGCCGGCCGGCTCCTCAAGTTCGGCTTCGGCGAGCCCCCTGAGACCTCGGGGCGCAACAGCCGACGCTGGCGGGTGCGCAGCCGCGTCGGCCCCCGCTAGCTCCCGGCGCAGCGCGCCGGCCGAGCCCTACTCGGGCTCGATGGCCCTCCGGACGATGCGCCCTTCCGCGTCCACGTAGAGGAGGACGAGCTCGTACTGATCGAGGCGGTCGCCTCGATCCTCCCCATAGTACCGGTTCGGATTGACGTCGATGACCACGGCGCGCCGGTAGACCAGGACCGGGCCGACGTCCGACGACCGGATCTCGTGGGGAGGGCCGAAGCGCTGGATGGCCTCCTCGCGGGTGTTCACGGCCGTGAGGTCGTCCGCCGGGTTGAGCGGGGGCGCACGGAGCGGCATCAGCTCGGCGCACGCGCCGAGGGTGAGCGCCGCGGCTAGCGGAGCCAGGCCGTGCAGGATTCTCCTCATGGCGCCTCATTGTACGGGGTCGAATCGGCGGCCGGCAAGGTTGCGGCCGATGCGACCCGGGCGAGGGAGAAGCGATGCAGGTGCGGGCACTCCTGTTCGACGCGTACGGCACTCTGTTCGACGTCCACTCGGTCGTGGAAGCCGGCCGGGCCGTCACCGCGGACCCCCAAGCGCTGTCGGCGCTCTGGCGCCAGAAGCAGCTCGAGTACACGTGGCTCCGGAGCCTCATGGGACGCTACGAGGACTTCTGGAGCATCACGGAGTCGGCGCTCGCTTTCGCGTGCCGGCGGCTCGGTCTCCGCGTGAGCGCGGTCGAGCGGCAGCGCCTGATGGACGCCTACCTCGCCCTCGCGCCGTTCCCCGAAGTGCGCGAGGTACTCGCCCGGCTCGTTGGCCTGCCCTGCGCCATCCTGTCGAATGGCGCGCCGCGCATGCTTGAAGCGGTCGTCGGCCACGGCCGACTCGGGGAGCATCTCCGCGCGGTCATCAGCGTCGACGAGGTGCGGACGTTCAAGCCCCATCCGGCGGTCTATGCTCTCGGTCCCGCCCGGCTGGGGCTCCCCCGGGAGGTGATCGGCTTCGTGTCGTCGAACGGCTGGGACGTCGTCGGGGCGAAGGCGTTCGGCTTCCAGGTGATCTGGGTCAACCGCCAGGGAGCGCCCCTCGAGGAGCTAGGTGTGACTCCCGATCTCGAGGTGCGCGACCTCGAGGAGCTCGCGCGAGCCCTCGGGCGGTAGCGGCCGGCGGCGCCGCGGCCGGTCCCCGGGGGTGCGCGCGGGCGGCATCGTCTCGCGCGCCGTCATGTCTGACCGGGGCGGAGGGGCTCGACGGTCGCCGGGGCGACCGCGAGGTCCCGCGGCGCCCGCCGGTGGGCGGCGGGGCCGAGGGCGGTGACGAAGATCGCGTCCTTGCCCGCCGCGTCCGGCTCGAAGAACCGCACGACGTCGTCGTCGTAGAAGGTGAGTCCCGTGGCGCCGAGCCCCACCCCGTACGCGCCCAGGTAGAGCCGACCGCCGAGGAGCCCGGCGGCGAGGTTGACCGCCCGGTAGCCGCGGTTGCCCCAGCGCGCAACGACCCCGTCCAGGTTTGAGAGAAAGAACGCGACCACGCCGGCATCCGCCCCGAGCGGCTGCTCGAGGCAGAGCTCGCCGCCCTCCCGGCGGAACTCACCGGGCTTCAGCAGCCGGGGCGCCCGCGCCACGGGGTCCCACCGGTAGGCGCCCGGGGCGAGCCCCTCGACGGCGTGAACCAGAAGGTAGGTGTCCACCAAGGGGTCGGCCCGGTCGAGGTCGAGCGGGAACGGGCGCAGGCCCGCGTCCAAGATCGCCGTGAGCCGGGCACCGCCGATGGGATCCCGCCGAAACTCGCGGGTCGATCCGCGGCGGAGTATCGTCTCGCCGAGCGTGCGGGACGGTTCCCCCGTGGGGCCGCCCGGAGTCCCGGCCGGCCGGACCTCGATCGAGGGATCGGGGCCGGCGCGGCTCTTGCCGGCCTGGGCGAGCCACGCTCGCGCCGCCACGCCGTCCGGCAGCGCCGAGGCCTGGTAAGCCGCTCGGACCAGCGGATAGTCCACCTCGCACGCCGAGAGGGGCACGAACGGGAGCGCGAGCGGCGGGGCCGGCGGGCTCGGCGGGGCGGGCCCGGCACCGCGACCGAGCGGCACCAGCGCTACGCTGCCCTCATGTGCCGGGTCGATTCCGAGGAGGGCGTTCACCAGCGGATCCGCGAACCCGAGGAGGATCCGGGCCGGGACGTCACCCGCGACTGCCGTCGCGAGGAGGTTCGCCAGGAGCGTCCCCGCGTCCCAGAAGAAGTGTCGGAATGCCCGCGCGCGATACTTCCAAGTGTTCCGCCAGTGGATGGCCGTGAGGATCAGGGTAGCGGGCGCATCCGCGACGAGGTCTCGCCGCGCGGCGGTCTCGGCGAGGGCGGCCCGGTGGTCGCCCGCGCGAAGCCGGCGCAGGGTGAAGTCGCCGGGGCAGAAGTGGTAGACGCCCGGCTCGAGGCCGGCGACGGGGCCGGCCACCACGTAGACCTCCGTCTGGTACAGGGCGCCGGTCGACGCCGCGGCGCGGAAGTGGATCGTGTCGCCGCCGGGGTACGCCTTGCGCTTCGTGAGCCCCGCCGAGAAGAAGAGGAGCTGGCCCAGGGCGCTCACGTCGACGGGGCGGGGCCCGGCGGGCATCGCCGCTCTGCCCGCGACCGCCTCGAGGGCCGGGAGCGCCGGGGGCGGCACCTCGCGCGGCAGCGGTAGCGCCGGGACGTCCGGGTACACCTTGAACAGGAAGGGCTTGTTCGCCCAGTCGAGCGCGTGCTGGTCGCTCCGAACGCTCGCCCAGGAGTGCTTCGTCGCCTCGTGGTAGGCGCGGGCGTCGCCGGACGCCGCGGGAGCTCGTTGCGTCGGCGGTGGCTCGGTCACCCGCGGAGGCGCGGACGCGGCCCGCCGCCCGCACCGGGTGGCCGGGGCTGCGCCGCGGCCGAGGCCGCGCGGGACGTCTCACGGAACACCGTGGGGTCGCGGTCGACCTTGGCCCCGACCGGCGTGCCGCACTGCTGGCACACGTAGTCGTACTTGTTGCCGGTGGGCAGGACGAGGAGGAGCTTCTTCCGGACCGGTCCCGCCCGGCGGCAGCTTGGGCAGAAAAGGCTCTCAGCTTCGAACTCGCGGTAGGCGTCGCTCATGATCCCCGATGGCCCTCCAAGTCTCCATTGTAGCCCGACGCCCCCAGCGCTAGCGGGGCGAGAGCGCGAGCATCCTGACCGGCGACCCCGAGGCCCCGCGGATGCGGAGGGGCGGGACGACGAGGCAGAAGAGGTGGACGCCCGCCGCGCCGAGCTCCTCGAGGTTCGCGTTCTCGACGAGGTCGATGCCGTTGTCCCCGATCATGAGCATGTGGACGGGGAAGAGCTCTCCGCCGTGGACGGCCGCCGCACCTCGTAGGTCGGCATGTCCACCCTCATGTCGCCTCCTTTGGCGTCGCCCAGCGCCGGGGGCGGCCCTGACGGTTCAGAAGCTGCGGCCCCCGATCAGGCGCACGACGACGAACCCGAACACGAGCAGCCCCACGGCGGCAGCGACGAGCGTCCGCCAGTCGCCCAGGCCGACCGCCCGCTTCTCCTGCGTCTTGCGCCGGGCCCGCCGCTCGGGCAGGAGCATCTCAGCGGTCGTCGCGGGGGCCAGGCGGAGCAGGGGCGGGGCCACCCCGAGTCCGCGGATGCCCTCGCGCGCCACCTCCGCCTCGTCCTCGGTGAGGGCCAGAAACGTGACGAACGTCCCGTGCTGGAGATCCTCCTGGACCTCGGTCAGCGCGTGGGCTGGCGCTCGGTCGACGACCCAGCGGGCGACCCGGTAGCGGAGGCGCTCGTCGACCAGCGGCCCGAAGGACAGCGCGTAGGGCTGCTTGGTCCCAGGCGGCGGGGGGTTCGGTGGGGCAGCAGTAGGCGCGGGCCCGGCCTCGGCGCTGTTACCGTTTCGTGGGGTCAGGGTCGGGGCAACCCGCGTCCCGCACGCCAAGCAGAAGACGCTCTGCTCCGGGAGCGTCGCCCGGCACTTGGGACAGGTCACGGCGGGCGCCACCGAGCCTAGAGCCGCGCCTCGACGGCCCCGATCGAGGCGTCGAGGACCGCGACGATCTCGTCCGCCTGCGCCCGCGTGAGGATCAGCGGCGGTGTCAGCTTCATGTGGTCCCCGAGGACGCCGTCGACGGAACCCGTGCCGGGGTACGTCACCAACCCCCGGGGCAGGGCCTCCAGGGCGATCGCGCGCGCCACCTCACGCTCGGCTGGGAACGGCGCCCGCGTCGCGCGATCGGCCACGAACTCGAGACCGACCATCATGCCGAGGCCGCGCACGTCCCCGACGATGGGATGCCGCGCCTGGATCCCGCGGAGCCCGTCCAGGAGGTGGGTGCCGACCTCTCGCGCGTTGCGCACGAGGTCGTGCTCCTGGATGTAGCGGAGCACGGCCAGGCCGACGGCGGCGGCGACGGGGTGGCCCGTGTAGGTGTGGCCGCCCACGAAGTTCGACTGGTTGTGCTCGAATGCCTGGATGAGCTCGTCGCGGACGATGACGGCGCCCAGGGGGATGTAGCCGCCGGAGACGCCCTTGGCGGTGGCGATCAGGTCGGGGACCACGCCCCAGTGGTCGACGGCGAAGTTGGCGCCGGTCCGACCGAAGCCGGTCATCACCTCGTCGGCGATGAAGAGGACCTCGTAGCGGTCGCAGATGGCGCGGATCTTCGGGAAGTACTCGGGAACAGGCGGCACCGCGCCGAGCGTCGCGCCGACGACCGGCTCAGCGATGAAGGCCGCCACGTTCTCTGGGCCCTGCATCCGCAGGAGGCGCTCCAGGTAGTCGGCGCAATACGTGTCGCAGGCGGGATAGGTCTGCTTGAAGTGGCAGCGATAGCAGTACATCGGGGGGAGGTGGCTCGCCTCGTGGAACATCGGGACGTACTTCCGCCGCCGAATGGTGTGCCCTCCGAAGGCCATCGACCCCATGGTGTTCCCGTGGAAGGATTGCCAACGCCCGATCACGATCGACTTGGAGGGCCTGCCTCGCTCGAGCCAGTACTGGCGCGCGAGCTTGGCGGCATTCTCCGTCGCTTCGGAGCCTCCGGATACGAACCACACGCGGTTCAGGTCGCCGGGCGCGAACTTCGCGACGGCCTCGGCCAGGGCCTCGAGGGGCTCGCTCGTGAACAGGTGCATCGGCACGAACGCCACCTTGCGCGCCTGCGCGGCCATCGCTTCGGCGATCTCCTGGACGCCGTGCCCGATCGACGTCACGGCCGACGAGCCGCCCGAACCGTCGATGTAGCGTCGGCCCTCGCGGTCCCAGAGGTAGACGCCCTCGCCCCGCACGATGGTGGGGTAGGCGCGGCCGAGATCGCGGTAGAGCACGCTGGACTGGATCAGGGATCGGGTCATCGACGCCTCCCGGAGGTGACGGCTCGCGGCCGTCGCGGGGTTAGGGTATCACGCACCCGCCGCCCGGATGAGATCCGGCAGCCCCTCAAGCCACTCCGCCAGCGGCGTCTGGGCGTCCAGGACGATCTCGAGCTTGCCGCTGGGGAGCCGGCGCACCCGCCCCGGCCGGCCGGGGACGAGCGGGATGACGAGCGCCTCGCGGGAAATGCCCAGCCCGTCGGTCACCGCGAAGACGGCCTGGATCTCGGCCAGCGTGACCCGCTCGAGCACGGCCGCCGGCTCCGCGCCCGCCCTACCTCCGTCTCCGGAGGGCGGCGGTGGTCCCGCCGGGGATCGCCCTCTGCATCGCCTGGAACCAGATGTCCGCCATTTTCGCGTAGCCCGCCTCGTTGGGATGCAGCGGGTCTCGATCCGGCGAGATGCCGAACAGGGACCGGTCGTTCATCCCATTGAAGATCTCCGCCAGGACGACGTGCTCGGCGGCGGCGAAGCCGCGGAGGTTGATGTTCATGAACTCAATGACCTCGTCGGCGCAGCCGTTGTTGCGGAAGCTTGGCGGGACCGTTCCGAGGATCGGGATCGACTTGCTCGCTTTGGCGATCCGCACCATGTTCTGCAGGTTGCTGACCGCGGCCACCTTGTCGTGGCACTGGTGGGCGTCGTTGCTGCCTTCGAGGATGAGGACATAGCCAGGCTTATCGATCGCGAGGGTCGAGGGCAGCCGTCCCACGCCTTGGCCGGTATGCTCGCCGCCCCGGCCGCGGTTGACCACCCGCCACGACGGATCGAGGCCTTGGAGCCGCCCCTGGAGGAGGTTCGGGTAGTTGTTGCTGGTGGTGAGCCGGAGGCTTACGCGCTGGAGCTCGAGGACTCCCTCGGTGATGCTGTCGCCGAACGCGGTTACCTTCCTCGGATTGTTGCTACCGAAGTCGAAATCGACCGGCGCCTGCGACGAGGAGCTCACCGAGCTGGTGGAGCTGCTGCTGCCCCCCCCGCAGCCCGCGGCGGCGAGGAGGGCCAGGCCAAGGCAGACGTCACGGACGAGGCGGGCGCTGCGCGTCATGATTGCCCTCCGGAGAGGATCTCACGGACCGTGTAGACGGGCTTCCGCTGGGACTCGTGGTAGGTGCGGACGAGCATCTCACCCAGGAGCCCGATCGAGATGAACTGGAAGCCGACGAGGACGAGGAGAACGGCCAGGAGGAGGAGCGGGCGATTGGCGAGCCCCACCTCGTGGAAGATCTTCTGGTACGAGAGCACTCCACCCACCGCACTGCCGAGCCCCCCCAGCACCAGGCCCAGGAGCCCGAAAATCTGGATCGGACGCGTCCAGTAGCTCATCAGAAACTTGACCGTCAGGAGGTCTAGCAAGACACGTACCATCCGCCCCAGACCGTATTTCGAGGCGCCCAGACGCCGCGGGAAGTGACCGACTGGCAGCTCGCCGATGGTCGCTCCGACCCATCGGCACAGGGCGGGCAGGAAGCGGTGCATCTCCCCGTAGAGGGCGACATCCTGGAGGATCTCTCGGCGGTAGACCTTGAGGGCGCACCCGTAGTCGTGGAGGTGGACGCCGGTGATGAACGAGATGAGCGAGTTGGCGACGCGGGAGGGGACCCGGCGCGACCAGAGGGGATCCTGTCGGTCGTGGCGCCAGCCGCTCACGACATCGTATCCTTCCTTGAGCTTGTCGACGAGCCGCGGGATGTCCGCCGGGTCGTTCTGGCCGTCGCCGTCGAGGGTGATCACGAGCGCGCCCCGGGCGATGTCGAAGCCGGCGGCGAGCGCTGCAGTCTGGCCGAAGTTCGTCCGGAGCTGGACGACGCGGAGCGCCGGCATCTCGACCGTCAGGTCCCGCAGCCGGGCGCGCGTCTTGTCTGTCGATCCGTCATCGACGACGATCAGCTCGTACGGCTGGCCCAGGCTCTCCATGACGTCCCGCAGACTGTCGAGGAGCGGGCGGACGTTGTCCTCCTCGTTGTAGACCGGGATCACGACGGAGAAGGCGAGACTGGCCGGGGGAGCCTGGTCCGACCGCCTTCGGTCCCGGACGTCTGGGTGGCTCACGAGCTCTTGCCGCCGGCCGTTCGGAGCTCGCCCAGGGTGAGGTTCAGCGCGCTCAAGTAGGCGAGACCCACGAGGGTGATCGGAATGTAGTTCGCCAAGTGGTAGACGATCGACAGGGACAGCGCCGTGTCCCGGGTGACCCCGACGAGCGCGAGCCCCTGGACGGTTCCCACCTGGAAGGGCCCGACGTAGCCCGGAGCCGACGGCAAGACGAGGGCGACCGCGATCACTCCCAGCAGGAGGAATGAGGCGTACAACGGCAGCTCCAGCGAGAAGGCGCGGAACATTGCCTCGACGCCCGCCGCGTTGACCACCCAGATGAGGATCGACATCAGTGCCGTGAGCAGGAGGGCCCGCGCATCGCCCAAGACGTCGAGCCCTGCGCGGAACGAGTCGAGGAGGCGCCGGCCAGACCTGCCGACCGGGTCCGGAAGGCGGTCCAGGATTCCGGTCAGGAGGCCGAGGCCCCGCCCCGTCCGGAGGATCACCAACCCGCCCAGGACCCCCAGGTACAGGACACCCGTGAGTCCGGCCGCCCAGAGCAATGTCCGGCTCGCCTGGAGGAAGGACAGGCCGCCCACCAGGAAGAGAAGGAGCGTGAAGCCGTCGAAGATCCGCTCGATCACGATCGTGGCGAACGGCAGGGAAGGGGGGAGCGCTTCCGATCGACCAAGGGCGTAGGCGCGCACGAACTCGCCCAACCGGGCTGGCAGGACGTTATTGGCCATGAAGCCAATCATCGTGACGGCGAAGAGCCGGTGGACGCCCACCTGCTTCACCGGCCGGAGGAGGAGCTGCCAGCGGATGGCGGTCAGCCAGAACCGGACGAAGATCGACGCCAGGACCGGAACCAGCCACACCACGCGAACCTGGCGGAGCTCGTGGAGAACTTCGTCCAGGCTGACTCCCCGGACTGCCACCCACAGGAGCACCGCGCTGACCGCGACGCCGAGCCAGACCTTGCCACGCATCGCTCACCGGGCCGCGCGCGGGTAGGCCTTTGCCCCGAGACGCCCCGGGCGAGGGCGCCGAAACGAGTCCCCCTGTCCCTGGGCCTCCCGACGCGTCACAGCCGGGGGAGTATACCCCCGCTCCCGGGGAGGGGCAACCGAAGGGCCCCCTCCCGGAGGCCCCCCGGCGGCCGCCGGCCGGGCTCAGACCCGACGTGCCACCGCGATCAGCGACAGCCCGAAGGGCAGGGGGAGCGCCGCCTCGGCCCGGAGAAGGGGTACCAGGAGGTTGTGGAGGTGCAGCTGGAAGCCCGGGACCCGGGTCCGCCCCAGGAGCACGCTGTTCAGGTACCAGCCGAGAACGCCCAGCCGGTTGAAGAAGCGGGTGTGCTCGACGCGAAAGCCGGCCTCCTCGAGCTTCGCGACCAACCCGGCCTGCTTGTACCGGCGCTGGTGATCGATCGCGCGGTCGATCGCTCCGAACAACCACTCGTGGGCCGGGACCAGGAGCAAGAGGCAGCCCCCGGGGACAAGCGTCGCGTGGAGCCGCCGGAGCGTGCCGCGATCGTCCGCCAGGTGCTCGAGGACGTTCAGGCACACGATCGTATCCACGCCTCGCGCGGCGAGGGGCGCGGGATCGAAGTCCCGGAGGTCCAGCCGCATCACTTCAACATGTGTGTGCCGCTCGAACGTGTTTCCGAGGATCCGGAGGTACCGTGGGTTGAGCTCGGTCGCAACGATGAGTTCGCGTCCCAGCAGGTACCGGGTGAAGCTCCCGATCCCGGCGCCGATCTCCAGGATCCGCTGCCCGAGCCACGGTGCCAGCTGCTGGAGCATCCATCGGTTGTACCGCTCGGCCCGGGACAGGCGCAGGAGGGTCTTGTAGCCGGGGTCGGCGTTCTCCTGGTCGTCGACGAACGCGTAGCGCAGGATCGTCCAAAGGGCGACAACTCCGTCCGTCCAGCGGATCTTCTTGCCTTCCCAGTAGGCCCGCCCGGCGTACGAGATCGGCACCTCGAAGATCCGCGCGTGCACCTTCGCCAGCTTGGCCGTGAGCTCCGGCTCCACGCCGAAGCGGCTAGACCGGATGGGGATGCTCTTGATGATGTCGGCGCGGAAGACCTTGTAGCCCGTCTCCATGTCGGTGAGGTTCAGATTGGTGACCATGTTGGAAAAGAGCGTCAGGAGCTTGTTCGCGACGTGATGCCAGAAGAAGAGGACGCGCCGGGGGGTGCCCGTGAAGCGCGAGCCGTATACTACGTCCGCCTTGCCCTCAAGGATCGGCGCCAGGAGCTTCGGGTAGTCGCGCGGGTCGTACTCGAGATCCGCGTCCTGGACCAGCACGATGTCCCCCGTCGCCTCGGCGAAGCCACGCCTGAGGGCGGCCCCCTTCCCCTGGTTGGGCTCCTGGTAGAAGACCCGGATCTCGTTCTTCTCGTCGGCGGTCCCGAGCCGACGCGCCTCGGCGAGCTCGGCCTCGAGCCGGCGCAGGTAGTCCCGCGTGCCGTCCGTGGAGCAGTCGTCGACGATGAGGATCTCCTTGGGGATGGTGACCGCCTGGACGCGGTCCAGGATCTCGGGGAGCGTGAGCCGCTCGTTGTAGACAGGGACGACGACGGACAAACGTGGGGAGGGGTTCTGTCCCACCGCCGCGCATTATAGCAGGCAGCCGCCGCGCCCCACGTCTCGAGCCGCGCCGGCCCGCGCCGCGACCGCGCCTCGCGTTGACGCTGGGGCCGCTCGTTCTATAGTGGCCGCGTGGTTCGGACGGGTCGACCAGCCGGCGCGCCACCCGCCGGGACGTGGGCGCGTGAATGGCCGCCCGCCCTCCTGCTGCTGGCCCTGGCCGCCGGCGTCCGGATGCTCCGCTTCTGGGGTCCTCTTTCCTGGCCCCAGTCGGACGAGGTCAACGTCGCGATACCCGCCGCGCAGATTTTGGGCGGCACCTTCCCGGTGCATCACGTCGGGGTCGAGTACGTCGGGGCGACGGCAGCCTACCCGATGGCCGCGTGGTTCGCCCTGGCGGGCATGTCGACCACGGCCCTCGATCTCTTCTGCTACGCGATCGGGTTCGGCGTCGCGTGGACGGGCTTTCTCGTCGCGCGCCGGGTGCTGCCGCCGGGCGCCGCGCTGCTCGCGCTCGCCGTGTTGGCGGTGCCCCCGCTCCTCCTGGCCCGCTGGGGGATCCACGGGGCGCTCAATCCGCCGTTGACGCTCCTCATTGGGAACCTCATCCTACTGGGGACCCACACGGTGTTCTTCCGCCGCCCCCGGCAAGCCGGGCCGGTCCTCGCCCTGGGCCTCCTGGCCGGGGTTGGGTGGTGGACCTACCCGCTGGTGGTCGTCTATTGGGTCCCGTTCGGAATCCTCGCCTTCCGGACCGGGCTGATTCGGCGGGCGCGCTTTTGGCTGTTCCCGCTGGGCGTAGCCCTGGGCGGACTCCCCGACTGGCTCTATCAGGTCTTCCACTATCCGTCGACGCGGCTCATGCTCCATGGGTCGGGCTCGCTTCCCTCTGAGTCGATCGGGTTCCGCCTGTCCGAGATGGCCGGCAACGTCGCCCTCCAGATGGTCGGAGGGGCCCCCCTCGACGGCTTCAACCCCCCGTTCGGCGCTGCGGTGGTGCTGGGGGGGCTGGGCGCGCTGGCGCTCGCGCGGGCGGTCGTCCGGGACCGGGCCGAGGTCCGATGGCTTGTCGGGGCGGGGGGGCACCCCGGGTCGGGGCTCGGCCTGCTCTGGCTTCTGGTGGTCGCCAACGTCGGGCTCGTCCTGCTGACCAAGCGCCCGCTCGGCGCAGCCTATCTCTTGCCGCTCTACAGTGTCCTACCGGTCTGGCTCGGTGAGTGCCTCCGGTGGCTCTGGGGACGGCGGCGCTGGCTCGGGGCGGGTGCCTTGGCCGCGTGGCTCGGGCTCCAGCTCTGGGCCAACTGGGCCGTCACGGTGGGGCGGGAGGGTGGAACGCGCTGGTCGCGCGTCGAGGCGAGAGTGCGTCCCCTCACCGAATGGTTCGTGGCCCGAGGCGTCCGGCGCGTGTACTGGGCGGCAGACGTCGGCATCCCCGGCTTCGAGTTCACGTACCTGAGCGGCCTCCGCGTGACCGCCGCCCATCTCTGGGCGGAGACCGTGGTGCAGCACGCCCACCTGGTCGACGCCGCCGAAACCCCGCCGATCGTGACCACGGCGAACCGCCTGCCGGAGCTCCGGGCCAGCCTTCGCGCGCTGTCGCTCGGGCTCCAAGAGACCGTCGTCGGGGACTTCGTCGTGCTCGAGGCGCGGCCGACCGGCCCGATGGGGTTCACGGCGATCCCCCCGGGCGGATGGACGCTCAGCGCCAGCCATCGGGCTCACGAGCTTGGACACCTCCTCGACCGGGACGCCGGGACCGGCTGGAGCATCGGGGACCGTCAGGCCCCGGGGCAGTGGCTCGCCGTGGACCTGGGGCGCGAGGAGCACCTGGCCCGCGTGGACCTCCTGGCGGTCGACTGGAAGGAGGTACCGGCCGCATTCCATGTCGAGTGGTCCCGGGACGGCGCCCGCTGGGAGACGGCGGTGTCGGTGCCTCGTTACTGGGGGCCCTTGTTCTGGTCGGAGCGACACGCGTTCCTCAAGGTCCGGCGGGGCCGTGTCCAGGCGATCTTCGAGCCGGTCCGCGCCCGGTTCCTCCGCGTGACCCTGGATCAGGCCGGGTCCCAGGCCTGGGCGGCGCGCGAGCTGTTTGTCTACCGGCCCGGACTGCCCCCGACCGGGGCTCTGCAGGAGGGTGAGCTCGCGGCTGCGCTCCGCCGGGAGGGGATCGGCTTCGTGTACGCGAACCCGTGGCTGTCCGCGCGCGCGCGCGTCGAGTCGCGCGAATCCATCGGCGCGCTCGAATCGAACTCCGCCGTCAATTCCTACGGGCGGTCGGTGCCGGAGCCGGGGGCGCTGGAGCGCTTCCGGCCGCGGGCCGACCGGGCGGTGCTGCTGGGGAGCGATGCCGACGTGGCCGAGGTACGGCGGGAACTGGCGGGGCGCGGGGCCCTCGGGCGGGAGGGGACGGTGGGACCGTACCGGCTGCTGGTGCTGGCGCCGGAGGCGCGGCGGCGGCCGCTCGGGCGGGAGGGGTGGCGCGGGAGCGCGAGCGTGGCGGGGGCCCAGGCGGGCCGGGCGGTGGACGGGGAGCCGGGGACTCGGTGGACGGCGGGCGGGCCGGTGGACCCGACGGTGAGCTTCACGCTGGAGCTGGGGGGCCTCCGGCGAATCGTGGGGCTCCGGCTGGTGCCGGGATCGCGGGAGGGCGGACCGGGGGAGTTCGTCCTGGAGGGGTCGGCGGACGGGGGGACGTGGCAGACGCTCACGCCGCGGATGTGGGCGGGGCCGCTGTACTGGACGGGGGCGGAGCTACTGCGGAACAGCCGGTCGGAATGGGCGGTGACGTTCCCGGCGGTGACGGCGCGCTACGTTCGAATCCGGCCGGCGGCCCCCGCGCCCACCTGGGCGATCGCCGAGATCACGACCTTCGAGTGAGGGCCCCCTGTGGGTCAGGCTGACGGCGAGGCGCGGCGCTCGCGCCTGATTACCGTGGCCGCGCCGATGCCGAGGCCAAGAAGCGTGGCGATCGTGACCCCCAGCCCGACGAAGACGCTCGGCTGGCGGTAGCGGAACTCCACCTGGTGGCGTCCCGGCGCGAGGAACACGGCCCGGAGCGCATGGTTCGCTCGAGCAATGGGCACGGCCTGACCGTTATCCCAGGCCCGCCACCTCGGGTCGAAGGTGTCGCTCAGGACGAGGACCGCCGGCTCCGATACCTCGGTCTCGAGGACGACGTGCTCGGGAACGTACGTGACGACCCGGACGGGCGGCAGGGGCGGTCCTCCGATGCGCGGGGACGACGTGAAGCCCAGGGGCGTCGGGTCCGTGAGCAGCACCTCGTCGAGGGGGTCTAGGTCGCGGAGCTGGTCGAGGATCTGGTCGGCGGGCACCTGCCGAGCGCGCCGCACGAGGAAGGCCCGGGGGAGCGCGCGCACGTTCTCGTAGAGCCCCGCGGTGATCTGACGGAAGCGCTCGGGCTCGGAGCCGGGCGGCCACGCCGCGACGCCGTCCACCGTGAGGCGCTCGACGACGAGCACGGCCGAGCCGGGACGGCCTTGGAGCACGACCTGGTCGGCGCGAGTCCCCGGGGGCAGCTCCAGCGTCGCGCGGAAGGTGTGGCCCTGGTACCCCTCGGGCACGGACCAGGAGCGGGACGGCGGGAGCTTGCGGTGCCCGGCTCGTGCGCCCGGGCGGTCGATGGACCACTCACCGGTCTCGAGCCCCGCCCGGAGCGGCAGCGTGGCCGCGGCGCCGTCGGCGGCGACTACGTGGACGGTCGCGACCGCCTGACCCTGCGGCACGTCGAGCCCGTGAACCAGGTGCGAATGGATCTCGACCTGACGCGCCACACCGCCGCCGGGCGGCAGCCGGAGCCGGCGGACGGCTCCGGGCCAGATGCGTAGCGGACCCGTGGGCTTCGGCGCCGGCGGCGCCGCGCCGCCTACCGGCAGCACGTACCGGACGTTGAGGAGGTCCTGGAGTTGCGGGTGCTCGCGGCTGAGGGCGTACAGGTCAAGGAAGGCGGGGGGCGCAAACGTGCTCTCGCCGTCGACGACCGCCCACCCGTGGCGATAGAGCGTCTGGGGATGGATGCGGTCGTTCCGGCTGAGACGGAGAGGCCCAGCGGTCCGGCTGATCGCCTCCACCCACTCACGCTCCCGTGCCGGCCGGAGGTCCGGGTTCCGGGATGTGTCCGTCACCGGATACGAGCCGAAAAGGAGATCGACCAGCAGGACGACCACCGCGGCCGCCCGCAGCGCCTGCGGGTGGGCCCGGCCGGGCCACGACACGACGAGCGCCGCGCCGGCCAGCAGGATCACGAGCATCACGTACTGGCTCGCCCAGTTCTGGAAGTCATCGGCGTTCGGCTGAGGCTGAGCCCAGACCAGGACCAGGGTGAGCGGCACGACGCCGGCGCCGGCCACCAGGGCCAGTCGCCGCACTCCTCGGGCGAGGGTCCTTGGCCGCGGCCCCGTCACGAGCGCCTCGGCGCCGATGCCGGCGAGGACCGCGACCGCGAAGCCGGCGACGCCGACAAATCGCGCCGGAATCCGGAAGAGCGTCAGCCCGGGCAAGAGGTCGTACGCGGGGCGGTAGAGACCATAGTGATCGCCGAAGGCCAGCAGGACGGCCACGAACCCCAGCACCGCGTGGAAGCCCACCCGCCAGTCCCACCGCCGCATCAAGGCGAGGATTGCCAGGATCAACGGAAGAACCCCCGGATACAGGTAGAGCTCGGAGCTGCTGTTCCGCCAGCCGCCGACGGTGAGCAGGCCCCACGGCAAGAGCGCCTGCGCGAGGTAGGCGGGGAGGAGCGAGCCGGTAGTCTTCCAGTCGTAGCCGAGCCCGGCCCGATGTGACGCGACCGCGGTCTCCCAGGAAGGGACGAGCTGGACGGCCGACACCCCGAGCGCGACTACCGGGACCAGCAGGAGGATCAGCGCGAGTCGACGCCAGGGCTCGCTGGCCGCCGCCCGCCGCACGACCAGCGTCAGACCGAGTGCCACGGTAGCCAGGACGACGTGATAGAAGAGCTGTGGATGTCCCGCGAGGAACGCTACGCCGAGCGCCAGGCCACCGACCGCGCCCCAGCTGGGGCGTTGGGTCCGATCCGCCAGGGTCAGGCACGCGAGGATCGCGGGGAGCCACGCCATCGTGTCGATCATCGTCCAGTGGGCGATGTGGGCGACCATGAAGCCCGAGAACATGAATGCGATGCCGCTCACGCTCGCGGCGAAGCGTCCGAGCCTGAGCGTACGGGCATACGCGTACGTGAACGCGCCGGCCATCGCGTAGTGAAGCAAGTGATGGTACTGAAGAACGAGGTGCGGGATGTGCTGTCCGCGCTCCGCAAGACCCAGCAGAACGAGGTTCAGAGGGTAGAAAAGGTGCAGGTGAGCCTGAAGGAACATGGGGTGGTGCGTGCCGCTGCCGAAAAAGGGCGAGCCCGTCCCGAGCGTCGGGTCCCACAGCGTCAGGATCCCGCGCTTGAGCTGATGGTAGAAGTACGGCTCGACCGCGAGGCCGAAGTCGCCGCCCAGGTGAAGCCTCGACCCCGCGAACGGCGTGACAATCGCCCAGAGCTTCACGACCGCGAGCCCGGCGAGGCCCGCGATCGGCAGGGCCTCACGCACCCACGGACGGTGCTCGCGCATTTGTGATGGTGCCGTGCCCGCGGAATCGGCCTCGGTAGCCTAGCAGAAAGGTCATGGAGCCTCAACCGAACGAAGTGCCGAACGAAGCGGCGAGCACGATGACGAACGAGGCGGCCGGCCTCGGGCTGTCGATCGTTGTGCCCGCCTACAACGAGGCCCGCCGCCTCGCCGGCACGCTGCCGCGGGTGATCGAGTACGCCCGCCGGCTCGCCGAGCCGGTGGAGGTCATCCTCGTCGACGACGGGAGCGTCGACGGCACCAGCGACGTCGCGACCTCGATCGGGCGGGCGTCCGGACTTCTCACGGTCCTCCGGATCGACCAGAACCGCGGCAAGGGCGCCGCCGTGCGACGCGGCATGCTGGCGGCGCGCTTCGGACACGTGCTGTTCACGGATGCCGACATGTCGACACCCATCGAGGAAACGGGAAAGCTGCGCGCGGCCCTGGCCGGGGGCGCGGACGTGGCGATCGGGTCCCGGCGACTGGCCCGGTCCGACGTCCAGGTTCACCAGCCGTGGCTCCGGGACCTGGCGGGTCGCACCTTCAGCGGACTGGTGTCGCTCCTGCTGGTGCCGGGCGTCCGCGACAGCCAGTGCGGGTTCAAGGCCTTCCACCGTGCGGTGGCGCGCGAGGTTTTCGGTCGGCAGCGCCTGGAGGGCTTCGGCTTCGATGCCGAGGTCCTCTGGCTGACACGGCGGCTCGGGTACCGCGTCGCGGAAGTGCCGATCGTCTGGCGCGACGACAGCCGGAGCAACGTGCGGCTGTTCCGGGACTCGGGCGGGATGCTCCTCGATCTGGGCCGGGTCCGGCTCAATGCCTGGAGGGGGCGCTACCCGCTGCCGCGGTCCGGCTCGTCGCCGCCCTCCGAGCCGTCCCGTGAACGGCCCGGACCGGCGGGGCGATAGCGGCCCCCGCCGTATCCGGCTCGATGCCAAGAGCCCTCCTCCTCGCGCTCGGGGTCGCCGTGCTCGTGCGACTCCTGCTCCTCCGGCTGCCGCGTCTCTGGTACGACGAGGCGACCTCGGGGCTCCTGGGCCTGTCGGTTCTGAAGGGCGAGCTGCCCGTCTACTTCTTCGGCCAGTCGTTCATGGGCGCGCTGGACGGATACCTGGCGGCGCCACTCTTCTGGCTGCTGGGTGTCTCCGCTCGGACCCTCGAGCTGGTTCCGGTGCTGCTCGCGCTGGCCACGATCGGCCTGACGGTGCGGCTCGCGCACGACGCGTTCGGGCTGAGGGCGGCGGTGTTCACGGCGGTCCTGCTGGCGGTCCCGCCGGATTTTCTGCTGTTCTGGTCTCACGAGGCCCGCAACCACTATCCGCTCACGATGGTCCTGGGGGCCCTCGCCCTCCTCCTCGCCCTGCGGGCGGGCGCCGCGCGAGGCGGTCGAGCGACGCTCCTGTACGCGCTCCTGGGCGGGACTCTCGGGCTCGCGTTCTGGACCAACTTCCTCTCGCTCGTCTACTTCCCGGCCGTCGCGGTCCTGCTCCTGCGGCAGGGACTCCGACCCGTCGTCCTGCGGCTCTTCCCGGCATTGCCGGCGTTCGCCCTCGGCAGCCTCCCGCACTGGCTCTACGGCGTGCCGCACGGATCGGCGCTGCCGCCGCCGGGGCGACCGGTGGGACTCGGGACCGTACTGGCGCATCTCGGCTTCTTCGGCCGGACAGCCTGGCCGATCGTGGCTGGCGTGCCATCGAGCATCCGGGACTCCGCCCTGGGCGTGGGCGTGGCGCTCGGGCTCGGCACCTTGTACCTGGCGGCTGCACTCGCGGCGGTCGCCGCGGTCCGCCGCGCCGCCGCGCCCGCGGGAGCGGCGGGCCTGGCCCTGGTCGTCCTCGCGTGCACCAACGTGGGGATCGCGGTGATGACCCGGTACGGGCGCGGTCTCGACGACAACGACCCGCACTACCTCCTGCCCCTCTACACGGCGCTGCCCCCGCTCGCCGGGTATTTCCTGGCCGGACTGGCCGACCGCCGGCGCGCCGTCGTCGTGGCGGCGACGCTCGCCGTGGTCCACGCCACCGGGGGGCTCGCCGGCACCTTCCGGAGCCTGCACCCAGCCGTCGCGGCGACCGAGCGGGCCGAGCTGGCGACGCAGCTCGAGATCCTTGAGGGTCTCGACCGCGCCGGGGTTCACCGCCTCTACAGCTCGGACGCGGCGAGCCGCGCGCTCACGTTCCTGTCGGCCGAGCGGACGATCTTCTCCGATCCCTACGAGGAGATCCGCCCCGCGTTCGCCCGCGCCGTGGACGGCGCCCCCGTGGTGGGCTGGTGGATGCCGCGCCGCGCCGATGTGCTCGAGGCGCACCTCGCCGCGCTCGGCATCCGGTTCACGTTCCGACCCGTCCGCGCGCTGGGCGGGGTGTACAGCGGTTTCGCGCTGACCGCCCCGCCGGTCCGCGAACTCACCGCGACCGCGCTCCACGTCACCGCGAGCGAGGGATCCGACGCGACCGGCCGGATGACGGACCGTGTCGGGGCCACGCTCTGGAGCACCGGCCGTCCCCAGCGCGGCGACGAATGGGTGCAGGTGGACCTCGGGGGCGTGGTTCCGGTCGCGCTGGTCCGGTGGCTGCCCGGCACGTACCAGGAAGCGCCGCGGGGCCTCCGGCTGGACGTGTCCCTGGACGGCGCCGCCTGGCGCACGCTCGTGAGTCTTCCCGAGTATGTCGGTCCCCTCTACTGGTCGGCGGGCCGGCCCATGGCGCGCGTGCGGAGCGGCAGGGTGGAGCTCCGCGTCCCACCGACCCTCGCGCGGCATCTCCGAATCACGCAGACGGGGCACGGGGCCCTCTGGGCGTGGACAATCCGGGAACTCTACGTGTACGCGGCGACGGCGGACGGGCCCGCGCCGGCGATCCCGGCCGACGGCGCGACCCTCGCCCGGGCGGTGAAGGGCGCGGGAGTGTGGCGACTCTACGCCGACCACGGCTGGGCCAGCCGGGTCGCCGCCGCCGATCCCGCGATCCAGGTGCCCCCCGCGAATCTCCAGCTGGACGACTACGGCTGGAAGGGCTCGGCTGCGATGCTGCTGCCGCCGTTCCGGTGGGAGCCCGGGACCGGGGCGCTCCTCGAGCCGATCGACGCCGAGGGCTTCGCCGAGGCGGCCCGAGCGGGCGGGCTTGGGTTCGTCCGGGAGGCTCTCAACGGGCTGACGCTGTTCGTCCACGTCCCGGAGCCATCGCCGGGACGGCTCCTCCCGGCCGACATATACAGCGTGACCGCCTCGCGCCATCCGAAGCGCGCGAGGCTCGCGGCAGACGGCGACCCGGCGACGCGCTGGGCCACCGCCGGACCGCGTGCGGCGGGCGACTGGTTCCGCGTGGACCTTCCCGCGGCCCGAGTGCTTCGCGGGGTGCGGCTCGCCGCGGCCAACCCGGCCGACCTGCCGCCTGTGCTCGTCGTGGAGGGCTCGCTCGACGGGGAGCGCTGGGAGCGCCTCCCCGCCACGCAGCGGTTGGAGCGCCGCCATCGGTGGGGCGGGTTCGGCCTCCTCGACGACGGCGCCACGGCGGTCCAGCTCGACTTTCCGCCCACCTCCGCGCGCGCGATCCGCCTGGTGCTGCCGACGGGCGACGGGGTGTTCGACTGGTCGATCCACGAGCTCGCGGTCTACGGCGAGTGAAGATACGGCAGCGCGGTGTCGGGACCCGACGCGGTAGAGTGGGGACCGGATGACGCGTCGTCGCGTGCCGGCAAGGTCGATTCGGGTCCCCGCGCGCCGGGTGGCGGGGTCCGTCGCCTTCCGAGGCCCGACCGGCGACGACCGATGAACGTCGCGGCCCACCTGGGCGTCTACGGTCTCTTTCTGGGCTTGACGGCGGCGTACACGTGGCCGCTCGTGACGGCGCCCGGGCACCTTCTGCCGCCGAATGGCGACCCGCGGCTCTTTAGCTGGGTGCTGATCACGATCTTTCGGAACCTCACCGGCCGCCCGGACCTCCTGTTCCACGGCAACGCCTTCTATCCATTCGGCAATACCTTGTCGTTCGCGGAGCCGCTGCTCATCCCGGCGGTCGTCGCAGGGCCCCTTCACGCGTGGACGGGCAACCCGATCCTGGCCTACAACGTCACCCTCGTCGTGTTCTGGGCCTTGTCGGGCTGGGCCATGTACTGGGTGGCGCACCAGGTGACGCGGTGCCACCCGGCGGCCTTCGTCGCGGCAGTCGTCTTCACGTTCGCGCCGTATCGGATGGACCACTACCAGGAGTTCCAGATGGAGATGGCGTTCGGGATACCACTCGCCATCTACGCGCTCGTGCGTTTCCTCGAGACGCAGCGGGCGCGCTACGCCGTGGCCGTCGCCGCCGTGTTCTGGATCCAGGCGGCGTCCGTCTGGTACTACGCGATCATCCTGACGTTCGGTCTCGTCGCCGTCGCCGTCCAGGTCGGCGCGCTCCGGTGGCGTGGGTGGCGGCCTCGCGCTCTCGTGGCCGCGGCCCTCTGTGGCCTCGCCCTGCTCGCGGCGCTCGCGCCGCTGGCGGCACCGTACTTCGTCACCCGCGAGGAGCTCGGCCTCGAGCGGGCGATGGGCGACGCGGTGCCCCGATCGGCGAACCTCGGCTCGTACGTCGAGGCGCGCGCCAACTGGCTCTACGACGCCTTCACCGTCCCGCGTGCCTGGGAAGCGTCGCTCTTCCTCGGAGTCTCGGGTCTCGGCCTGGCGGCGGCGAGTCTCGGCTGGCTCCGGGCGGCCCGATCCCCGCGGAGCTGGGTCGATCGCACGCTATCGGTCGCCACGCTGGCCCTCCTCGCCGGCGTGCTCGGAACCGTTCTTCTCGAGGGCGGCATCCGTGTCGGCGGGGTCTCCCTGCGGCCGTTCACGGAGTTGGGCGTCGCGCTCCTCGCGGTCCTCCTGCTCCGGCAGGCGATACAGGGCTGGGGGCGGTGGCGAGCCGGGAGCGGTGACCGGAGTCTCGCGGAGCAGGACTGGGTGAGCGTCCTGCTGGGACTCGCGGGGTTGGCGTTCCTGCTCTCCCTCGGCCCGGTGGTCGCGCTCAGCGCATTCGGCCGCCAGCCGATCGACGAGGGGCTCTACGCGTGGCTCTGGCCCTACTTGTTCCTCTTCCGGGCCATCCGGGGACCGACGCGCATCGGGATCCTCGTCCTCTTCGCCGCCGGGCTCCTGGCCGCGCTCGGCGCCAAGTGGCTTCTCGCCAGCCACCGGCGGCCGTGGGGTCCCGCACTCGTCGGGCTGCTCGGCGTGGCGCTGGTCATGGAGTACGCCCGCATGCCGCTTCCGTATCGTCCGGAGACGTCACCGATCCGCCAGGTGGACGCCATCCTCCGGGCCGACCGCGCCGACGTCGTCGTGCTGGAGTGGCCGCCGAACGTCGAGTTCGTGGACGTCGACGCGATGTTTCGCTCCATCGGCCATGGCAAGCGCGTGGTGAACGGACTCTCGGGCTTCGTACCTTCGGCTCTCCGTGACCTCTCCCTCCTCCTGAGCGAGCCCGAGACCCCGTTCGACGCGGAGGCCCAGGCGGCTCTCCAGAGGATCTACCCGCTGCGCTACCTGGTCGTGCGCCTTACCGACCACCATCTGGCCAAGGTCTGGCAGCCGACCTGGCACCGCCTCCGCCGGATCCACCCGCCCATCCTCCGCCACCGCGGCACCCACGGCGACACGGATCTCTATGAGATCCTGGCGATGCCCGAGCGCGGTCTCGTCCTCGAGCGCTGGGTCTCCTACGGTTTCCTGGTGGCCCATCCGGTGCTGGAGGCGACCGTGCGCCCGGTCGCGCACCAGCCGGGTCGAGCCGCCTGGGTCGAGGTGGCGGTGAACGACCGCCCGGTTGTGCGGGCGCCACTCCAGGAGCCGCACCGGCTCCGGCTTCGCCTCCATCCACCTTTTCGACGGGCGGCGCCCAACATGATCCGGCTCACGTACGGCTACGATCGCATCGGGCCGACAGGCGACCGTCACGCGATCGGCACGACCGGCGTCCGAAGTCCCGTTGACCTGGTCGTTGTGAGCGCCGGCCAGCCGCATGGCGACGCCGCGTCGGTGCGGATCAACGCCGTCGAGCACGCCGGTAACCGCCGCGGCTACAACCTGGTGGCGCTCGACCCGGCCGGTCGCCTCCTGGACCGCGCGGCGTTCGATACCTTTCTCGAGCCGGACGCGGCGGGGCGACTCGCGCGGTGGATCGACGAGCTGCCGGCGGGGACGATCGTGGCCGGCGCGGCCAAGGACGATGCCTCCGGGCGGCTCGACGGAACGGCCCACGAGGCCCTCCGGACGCTCGGGGTCGTCGGAGATCTCCGCGGGCGGTTCCGGGACTCCCACGCGTTCGTGGGCGTGAAAGGGGCACCACCAGGAAGCGCGCTGGAGGGCTTGGGACCGCGACGAGTGGCCCTCGCCGTAGGGGAGGCGCGTCCGGAGGAGTTTCTGGCCGAGGATCCCGGGGGGTTCGAACTCACGTCGTTCAGCCTGCGGGCGAGGCATCCCCTCAAGGGCGACTGAACCCCGCTCGGCCCGTCGGTTGGCGCTGCCGTTCGCGCCGTCCGTCGAGTCGTCGTCGCTCGTCTCCCGGGATCGCGTGAGCTACCTCCCGGCGCGCGGCGCGGCAGCAGCCCCCGGCCCCCGGCGTTCGGAGGCTCAACCTGGCTGGACACGACGGGTAGGAGGATCCGCTGAACTCGGCTGATGCCGTCGGGCATGACGGGGGGATGTCGCGCCCCCGGCGTCATCACATGCCGGCCCGGCTTGTCGTGGGCGTCTGCCTGATCCTCGCGATCTGGGCTGGCATGTGGATCCGTGCGACGGCGTGGCGCATGACCCCGACGGTCCGCTTCGGCCCGGATCTCAACAGCGCCTACCACTGGGGCACGCGGGCCCGCGAGTGGGGCGGGGTCCTTCGGGTCTACGACGAGGAGCGGGCCCGCAACCCAGGTCAGAAGCTTCTCGATTACCCACCCCTCCGCCTCCTCATCGTCACGCAATGGGCGGAAAGAGTGCGCCGGACGCATCCCAACTTCGATGTCCGAGGATGGTCGCGGAACGTGGTCAAGCCCCTGCTCCGCGTGAACCTGACCGCCGAGCTGGCGACCGCGGTGGGGATTTTCCTTCTCGTCCGCACGTGGCTCGGACGCGCGCCCGGGTTTCTACGGGAAGCACCTGCGACCTCCGCTTCGAGCGTCGGCCTGCGCCGCGCGTCGTCGTCAGGCCTCGACCGGGCGACGGAGTGGGCGGCCCTCGCGCCCCCTACGTCGCGGGCGCTGGCCTCGGCGCTCCTCTTCTGGTTCAACCCGGCAGTCATACTCGTCGGCCACGTGTTTCCGCAGTGGGACGTGTGGCTCCTGCCTGCCTTCGTCTTCGGAGTGCTGCTGGCGACCTTCGGGTGGTGGTTCTGGGCAGGTGTCCTGATCGCCGTGGGCGCCATGCTCAAGGGCCAGATGCTGCTCGTGGCGCCGCTCTTCCTGCTCTGGCCGCTGTTCTCGCGCCAGTGGGGTGCTCCGCTGCGATGGCTCGCGGGGTTTGCAGGGGCCGGCGCAGTCATCGCGGCGCCGTGGCTCGTCGGCTCGCCGGGCGGGGTGCTCTGGGTGGGAGCGCTGATCCTCGGCCTCGGGGTCGCTCGAGGCTGGCGCGCGCGCCGGTCGAGCGGTGGCGCAGCGGTGGGGGCCCTTCTCCTGCTGCTCGCGGTCGCGCTGGGCCCCTGGCTGCTCACTCCGGGTCGCGCCGGGCTGTCGCTGGGCCTGCTGTTCGCGGGCGCCCTCGTCGTCGCCGCTTGGCTGGTCCCCAGGGGGTGGACGCGGTACCTGGCGGCGTATGCCCTCGCGGGGGCGCTGGGGATCTCCGGCGTGGCGTTCGGGGGAAGCTTCGGGTGGTTCCACATGGGGTTCCGGAACCAGGCCACGCGGGACTATGTGTTCTTCAGCGATGTCGGCAATCCCGGGAGCATCCTCCATCACGTTTTCTCGTGGCCCGCCGACACGCCGCTGCTGGGACCCCTGCTCTCGGGATCCGGGATGGGCGCGCCCTTCGGCCGTCCCCTCACGCTGGGCCACCTGTTCGTTCTCGCCTACGTAGCCGGCCTGGTCCTGTGCGCGTGGGCGACGTCCCGACACGCGCGTGGCCGGGATCCACGGTTTCTCCTGGCGATCGCGATGCCGTGGGTGCTGCTCTTCGCGCTGCTGCCGAACATCCGGACGCGGTACCTCGTGTGGGGGGCGGGTCTGACGGCCGTCGGCCCCGCCCTGGGCTGGGGCGCGACGCTCCTCCACGTCGTCGTCACGGCCTCGGCCTCCGACAATGTGTTGCGCACACTCTTGCCGCGGGCGGTGCCGCCGTTCGCGCCGGGGCTGCGGGCGGCGCTCGAGGCGGTCCACCCGCACGGCGGATGGGTCGTGCTGGCGTGCAGCGTGGCGCTACTGTGGATCGTGCTGCGGCCCGCGCCGCGGGTAGCCCCCGGGGTCGGGAACAGCGCGGGCGAGACCGCTCGCTCCTGACCGGTCCGACGCGATGTGTGCGCGGTCGGATGCCGCCATCGTCGTGGCGTCTGCCGGCGGGCCCCTGCTATACTCGGCGCATGCGCGCGCTCGTGACCGGCGGCACCGGGTTCACCGGCAGCCACCTCGTCCGGCGACTGCTCGGGCGGGGAGATCAGGTGCGGGTGCTCGATGCCGCGCCCGGCCTCTTCCACGACGAGCTCCAGCGCCTGGGAGCGGAGATCACCCTCGGCAGCGTGACGGATCCCGCGCTGATCGACCGGCTGATCGCCGGGACCGACCTCGTCTTCCACCTGGCGGCCGCCTTCCGCAAGATCAACTTGCCCAAGCGCGAATACTGGGAGGTCAACTGCCAGGGGACGCGCAACGTGGCCGAGTCGTGCCTCAGGCACCAGGTGCGCCGGCTCGTGTACTGCTCGACCCAGGGCGTCCACGGACACGTTGCCCGCCCACCCGGCGACGAGAGCTCTCCGATCGCCCCCGAGGACTACTACCAGCAGACGAAATACGAGGGGGAGCAGGCGCTCTGGGAGGTCGCGCGCGGCGGACTCGAGGCGAGCGTCGTGCGTCCGATGGGGATCTACGGGCCCGGCGACCCGGGGCGGTTCCTCATGCTCTACCGCGCGGTGCGGCGGGGTCGCTTCCTCATGTTCGGGGACGGCGAGACCTTCTATCACCCCTGCTACATTGACAACCTCGTCGACGCCTTCGAGCTGGCCGCGGAGCATCCGAAGGCCGTGGGGGAGACGTACCTGATCGGGGACGACCGCTACGTCTCGCTCAACGAGCTCGTGCGGACCGTCGCCGAGAGCCTCGGTCAGCCGGTCAAGATCGTCCACCTCCCGTTCACGCCCCTGTGGGCCGCCTCCGTCCTCTGCGAGGCGGTGTTGATGCCGCTTGGCATCGAGCCGCCCCTGTTCCGTCGGCGGGCCGACTGGTTCCGGCAGACGCGGGCGTTCACCATCGACAAGGCCGTCCGGGAGCTCGGCTTCGTCGCTCGCGTGCCGCTCGCGGAGGGCCTCCGGCGGACGGGAGCCTGGTACCGCGAGAAGGGATACCTCGGCTAGGCCATGTGCGGTATCGCGGGGGTGCTCGAGTTCCGCCCCGGGCAGGTGACCCCGACCCACATCCTCGAGGCGATGGGGAAGGTCCTCGAGCACCGCGGCCCCGACCAGGGGGCCGTGTTCCAGGACGGCCCCGTCGGGCTCGTCGCCCGGCGCCTCCGGATCATCGACCTCTCGCCCGCCGGCTCCCAACCTATCCCGAACGAGGACGGCACGATCCAGCTCGTCTACAACGGCGAGATCTTCAACCACGAGGATCTGCGCCGCGAGCTCCAGGCGCTCGGGCATCGCTTCCGCGGGCGCTGCGACTCGGAGGTCGTGGTCCACGGTTACGAGGCGTGGGGGCCGCGCTGCGTCGAGCGCTTCCGCGGGTTCTTCGCGTTCGCGCTCTGGGACGGCCGGCAGGGAGAGCTCCTGCTGGCGCGCGACCGGATCGGGATCAAGCCGCTCTACTACGCGTGGTCCGGAGACCGGCTCGTCTTCGGCTCGGAGATCAAGGCGATCCTCGAGCACCCCGACGTCCCACGGGCCATGGATCTCCAGTCGATGTACCACTACCTGGGCTACGAGTTCGTGCCCGGGCCCGCGACCATGTTCCAGGGGATCCGGAAGCTCCCGCCCGGCGCCGTCGCGCGCGTCCGGGGCGGTCGTCTCGAGGTCGAGCCCTACTGGGAGCTCCGATTCGAGGACGCGCCCGACGACGCGGAGACCCTCGCCCGCCGGGTCCGCGAGACGCTCCGCGACTCCGTGCATGCGTGGATGATGTCGGACGTCCCGGAGGGCCTGTTCCTCTCCGGCGGCCTCGACTCGACGGCCGTCCTGGCCTTCACGCGGGAGGCGACGACCGGGCCGCTGCCGACCTTCACCCTCGGGTACGACGACCCCTCGTTCAGCGAGTGGGAGTACGCGCGCGAGGCCGCGCGCCACTACGGGACGGAGCACCGCGAGATCCGCGTTCCTCCCGTCACCCCCGACGTGATCGAGCAGACCGTCTGGCACCTCGACGAGCCGATGACCGACCTCTCGGCCGTGCCGCTGTTCCTCCTGTGCCGGGAGGCGCGCCGGGACGTCACCGTCTGCATGTCGGGCGAGGGAGGCGACGAGGTTTTCATCGGCTACGACCGGTTCGTCGCCTCGAAAGCGGAGCGCCTCTACCGGGTGCTGCCGAGGGCCCTCCGGCGCGGGGTGATCGAGCCACTGGTCGCGCGGCTCCCGGATCAGGAGCAGAAGAAGGGGCCGCTGGTGGTCCTCCGACGGTTCATCGAGGGCGCCCGGCTGGCGCCGGACGGCCTCCACATGCGCTGGCAGTACTTCGGCTCGGACGCCCTCGACGCACGCCTCTTTCGGGAAACCGTGCTCCGCTCGGTCGACCGGGATCGCTTCGCGCCGATCCGCCGGGCTGCCGACCGGTGCAACTCGCACCGGGAGCTCGACCGCGAGATCTTCGTGGACACGCGGTTCACGATGCCGGACTCGGTCCTGATGAAGGTGGACAAGATGTCGATGGCGCACGCACTCGAGATCCGGGTGCCGCTGCTCGACCATCACCTGATCGAGCTGGCGGCCTCGATCCCGCCCCGCCTCAAGTTCCCGGGGTTTCAGACGCGCGCGATCTACCGGCGGGCGCTCCAGGGGGTCCTGCCGCCGAAGATCCTCCACCGCGGCAAGCAGGGCTACAGCCTGCCGCTCAAGCACTGGCTCCGGAACGAGCTTCGCGACTACATGGTGCAGCTTCTCCGGGGGTCCGAGGTCGTGCGCGCGCACTTCGACCCGGCGGGCGTCGAGACGCTGATCGGCGAGCATCTCGCTCGCCGCGCGAACCACAACCATACGCTCTGGGCCCTGATCAACCTGACCCTGTGGCACCGCCGGTTCATTGAGGGAGCCTGAGCGCGCGCGTCGGAAGGGCGACCGCCGCGGGCTTCGCCTCCGGATCGCGGTCAGCCTCGCTCTCCTCCTCCTCCTCGTCCTCTTCGTCGACTGGGGCCGTCTCGGCGCGCGCTTGGGCGCCGCGGACCCCGTCCTCGTGCTGACCGTGTTGGCGCTGGCGACGGGAGATCGGCTCCTCATGGCCTGGAAGTGGTGGCTGCTCGTGCGCGGCCGCGACGCGACGCTCGGACTCTGGGCGGCAATTCGCGCCTACTACCTGGCGTCGTTTGCCGGCTACTTCCTCCCCATGACGGTGGGGGCCGACGCGGTCCGGATCGGCGCGCTTGCGGGCGCCGGGCGCACGGCGGTGCTGGTCGCCTCCGTCGTCCTGGAGCGGCTGGTCGGCGCGCTCGCTCAGGCGGTGCTGGCGGTGGTGTCCGTGGCGGCGCTGGTGGCGCTCGGCCTCGGCGCCCGGGTCGGGCCGGCCGAGCGGTGGGGCCTGGGAGTGGCGCTCGCGCTCGCGTTTGCGGCCTTCCCGTTCACGTTCCCGGCCGCCCGCTGGGTCGCCACGCGTCTGGGGTCCGGCGCCGGATGGCGGGGGGGGCTGCGCACGCTCGCCGAGCAGTACGCGGGGTACGGGGCGTCGACCGGTCTGCTTTGCGCCTTCTTCGGGCTGACGCTGCTCGAGGGTGGGTTCCCGGTGGCGATCCATTACACGGCGGGGCGGGCGCTCGGTCTGGATCCGGGCTGGAGCTTCTACATCGCCACCGTACCCCTCGTCTTCCTGGTCGCCCGCCTGCCCGTGAGCCTGGGTGGGCTCGGGTTCCTGGAGCTCTCGTTTGTATCTTTGGCGGGTCTCCTTGGCATGAGCTGGACGGATGCCTTCGCCATCGCGGGGCTGGCGACCGCGCTCTACCTGGTGGCCCTCATTCCCGGCGCGGCGCTCTATTTCATCCCGACGGCGGCGCCCGTCCGACCGACGCCCCGGGAGCGCCTGCCGTGA
>DATAFX010000153.1:0-12238 GCA_036257195.1 Candidatus Methylomirabilota bacterium
TCCTCGTGGGCGACCGGCGCTCCGAAGAGGGCCATGATCCCGTCGCCCATCACCTGGTTGACCGTGCCCTCGTAGCGGTGGACCGCCTCCATCATCCGTTCCAGCACCGGATCGAGAAGCTGGCGCGCTTCCTCGGGGTCACGGTCCGCGAGCAGCTCCATCGAGCCCTTGAGGTCGGCGAACAACACCGTGACTTGCTTGCGCTCGCCTTCGAGCGCGCTCCGGGAGGTCAGGATCTTCTCGGCGAGGTACCTGGGGGTGTAGGACTCCGGGGAGTCGAATCGCTGAGCCGGAGGCGGCGCGGCAGGTGGCCCGGCGGGGTGCGCACACTCGGGGCAGAACCTCGCGGTCGGAGACAGGGGCCGACCGCACTTGGCGCACGCCCGGGCCAGCGGCGCGGCGCATTCCTCGCAGAACTTCGCGCCTGCCTCGTTCTCGCGCTGGCACCGGGGGCATTTCATCGGCCGGACCTCCCTCACGCAGTCCGGTCAGTGTACTGCCGCGTCAAGAGTGGACCGAGCGTGAACCGTCGCCGGGTCGCCTTGGCCACGACCTCGATCTCCGGCCCACGGAGAGCCCGCTCGGCGGTGCTCATCGCCCTTCGATCCTTGCTCGCCCTCGACATTGAACTCCCAGGGGGTCACGGTCTCACCGAGATTGGCAGAGAGGGCCGCGCGCCGCCCGCATCATACCGTCTTGTGAATCGCCGCGGCCATGCGACCGAAGGTCTTGCGCACGCCCTTGCGGTGTCCCGCAGCGTCAAGCTAAGATCCGTTCGTCCGGGGGACCGCCTGTGGAGCGACGCCAGTGCCGCCCGGACGGCCCCGGCACTCCTCCGCGTTCCCGGTTCCCCCGGAATGTCCGAACACGAATAGGAGGACGGGCCATGCGCCAGGCGTTCGAGACGGTCGAGCTCCCACTGAGTCGCCGACGGTTCCTGCGAGCGGGCCTCGCCAGTCTGGCCGCCGGAAGCGTGTGGCCGGGTCTTCCTACCCGCGTTCGGGCGGCGCAGGGCGGGGCGCTGGTGGCGACTGCGCCCGGCGATCTCCAGTTCGATCCCTTCTTCGCGCAGACGCGCGCGTGGATCGTCCAGGGGCAGATCTTCAGTGCCCTTTTCGACTACCAGGGCAAGAACCCGTTCGCGCCGAGCGGCCAGCTCGCCGAGTCGTGGACGGAGACTGACAAGACGTTGACCGTCAAGCTGCGAAAAGGAGTCAAGTTCCACAACGGCCGTGACTTCACGTCCCAGGACGTCGTCGACAACATCACCCGTGCGAAGGACAAGTCGATCGGCCACTATCTCTTCGATTACTTCGACCCCACCGTCGAAGGGGCTGAGGCCGTCGACCGCGAGACGGTCAAGATCGCCTACAAGCAGGCCTATCCCCTCAAGCTGGACGACCTCACCCTCCTGTACATCATTCCCAAGGAGGCGATGGCCGACGTGGCCACCAAGCCGGTGGGCACCGGTCCCTTCAAGTTCGTCAGCTACGCACCGGGAGACAAGCTCGAGCTCCAGCGCTTCGAGCAGTACTGGGAGAAGGGTAAGCCTCGCCTGGACCGCGTGACCGTCAAGATCATCGCGGACGATCAGGCGCGCATCGCGAACCTCCTCGGTGGCAGCGCGGACTTCGTGGACACGGTGGCGCCGTCCGACGTCGTCCGTCTCAAGACCGACAAGCGGGTCCAGGTGATCACCCCGCCGCCGGGCGGCTTCTGGTACACGAACGTCATCAACACCTCTCACAAGCCATTCGAGAACAAGCTGGTTCGGCAGGCCCTGAACTGGAGCGTGGACCGGCCGAAGATCGCCAAGCTCGCCTACTTCAACCTGGCCCCGGCCACCCAGTCCCGCTACCTGCCTTCGGCGCCCTGGTACAACGAAGCCGCCAGCACGATGTACAAGTTCGATCTCGCGCGGGCGAAGGCCTTGCTGGCACAGGCCGGACTTCCGAACGGCTTCGAGAGCTCGATCATGCTGGGCAAGCTGGCGGGTTCCAAGGAGATGGCGCAGATCTGGGCCCAAGACCTCGCCCAGATCGGAGTCAAGCTCTCCATCATCGAGAAAGAAGAGTCCGCCTTCTGGGACACGTACGGGAAGGGCGAGTGGGACATCGTCGCGTTCGGCCTGGGTGACGGGCGACTGGACCCGGCCTCCGGTATCAACAACAGCTCCCCGCTCCGGATCAACAACAACCGGGCGAAGATCGAGAGCCAGCCGTTCTTCGAGGAGTACAAGAAGCTGGTCCTGGAAGGGATCGGCACCACCGACATGAAGGCGCGGAAGCGCACGTACGACCGCATCCAGACGATCTGGGCCGAGGAGAGCTGGACGGTCAACCTGGCGTTCTGGGTGATTCCGGTGGTGATCAGCCAGCGGGTGAAGAACTATCGGCATCCCGTCGACCAGGTGCCGCACTTCGCCGGGACCGAGCTCGGGGCCTAGCGTCGGACGCCGGCTCCTCCCCGGGCGCGGCCGGAGCGCGGGCGATGCTGTCGTACGTCGGGGCGCGGCTCTTGCAGGCCGTGCCGGTGCTGTTCTTGAGCAGTGTCGTCGTGTTCCTGTTCATCCGGCTGGTGCCAGGGGATCCGGCCGTGACGATGGCCGGCCCCAACGCCACCCCCGACCAGGTGGCCGCGCTGCGCCGCGTCTATCAGCTCGATCGCCCCCTCCCGGTACAGTACTTGACCTGGCTCGGGCGCCTCGTCCAGGGCGACCTCGGCGTGTCCTACACCACGCGCCGCCCGGTGGCGGCGTTGGTCGCCCAGCGCCTCCCGGCCACGCTCCACCTGGCAGTGGGAACGATGCTGGTCATGCTCGTCGTGGGCGGTCCGCTGGGCGTCGTCTGCGCCGTGAGGCCGCGATGGGCAGTGAGCCGGGCGATCGCGATCCTGAACGCGGTCGCGCTGGCGACACCCACCTTCTGGCTCGGGATCCTGCTGCTCCTCCTCTTTGCGGTCTCGCTGCGCTGGGTCCCGCCCTCCGGCTTCGTGAGCATCACGGAACAGCCACTGGAGTCGATGCGGCTCCTGGTGCTTCCGTGCCTCACGCTCGGCGCGTCGGGAACCGCCATCGTGATCCGGTTCATGCGGGCGTCCATGTCGGAGGTCATGCACTCGGACTTCATTCGCACGGCGCATGCCAAGGGCCTGCGTGAGTCCGCGATCGTGACCCGCCACGTCCTGCGGGTCGCCGCGCTGCCGGTGGTCACGGTCCTGGCCGTGCAGTTCGGCTACCTGCTGGGCGGGGCGGTCATCACGGAAGCGGTCTTTGGATGGCCCGGGGTGGGTCGGCTGACGCTGGATGCCATCGGGAACCGGGATTACCTGATCGTCCAGGCGATGATGCTGTTCTTCGTGGCCGTGTTCATCGCCGTCAACGTCATCGCCGACCTCTGCTACGCGATCCTCGACCCGCGGATTCGCCTGGCCGGCTAGCCAGGTGGCCCGCCCCGAGCCTGAGGCCGTCGGCGCGAGACGAATCGCTGTCTTCCGACACCCGGCCGCCCGCATCACACACGCGGTCCTGCGGGACCCCGGGGGCCGGTTTGGCCTCGTGCTCGTGGTGACGCTGATCGGCCTCGCGCTGTCGGCGGCGCGGATCGCTCCGTTCGATCCGTTCACCATCAGCGCTGACGAACCGCTCAGCGCACCGTCGCGTGACCATGTGTTCGGGACCGACGAACTGGGGCGCGATGTCCTGTCGCGGACGCTCTTCGGTGCCCGCATCTCGCTGAGTGTGGCGGTGGGATCGGCCGGCGCGGCGCTCCTGATGGCCGTGCCCCTGGGTCTCTTGGCTGGCTACCTCGGTGGGCCGGTGGACATGGTGATCTCGCGGCTCCTCGACACGATCTTCGCCTTCCCCGCCGTCCTTCTCGGCATCGGGGTGGTCGCTCTCCTGGGCACGGGAGTCGCGAACGTGGTCGTGGCGGTGGCGATCATCAGCGTGCCCACCCTCGGCCGGCTGACCCGCGTGTCGGTGCTGAGCCAGCGAAACGAGGAGTACGTGCAGGCGGCCCGTGCGCTGGGCGCCTCCGGGACCCGCGTCGTGACACGGCACATCCTGCAGAACGTCGTGCCGCAGCTCCTGGTGCAGACCGCTCTGGTGATGGCGGACGCGGTCCTGCTCGAGGCCGGGTTCAGCTTCCTGGGGCTGGGGAGCCGACCTCCGACCCCTTCGTGGGGCACCATGCTCGACAGCGGGCGGAATTTCCTCAGCCAAGCGCCGTGGCTCGGCATCTTCCCGGGCCTCGCCGTGACTTCGACGATCCTGGGGCTGAACGCGCTGGGCGATGCACTCCGTGCCGCCCTCAGCCCGCGCCGGGAGTGAGGATCGAGAGTCCTTCTCCGCGGTCGCCGCGGGCTGGCGTGCCCGACGGTCCGCGCCTATACTCCTCTGGTGCCGGGGGCGGGATCTCCGGCATCCGAAAGACTGACGGCCGCCGCCCGCGGCGGCGATCCTCACGACGGACCCACGCTGGAAGGAGCCTGACGTGCGCGAGAACACGGTGAAGTCGATCTGGGCCAAGGGCGGAGTCGTGGTCAACGGGTGGCTGTCGATCCCCTCGAGCTTCTCGGCCGAGGTGATGGCCCACCAGGGATTCGACTCGCTGGTCGTGGACATGCAGCACGGCGTGGTCGACTACCAGACGGCGGTGACGATGCTCCAGGCGATCTCGACGACCGCCGTGATGCCGTTCGCGCGCGTGCCCTGGAACGACCCGGCCCACATCATGAAGATCCTCGACGCCGGCGCCTACGGGATCATCTGCCCGATGATCAACAGCCGGAAGGAAGCCGAGCAGCTCGTGCGGACGTGCAAGTACGCGCCGAAGGGCTACCGGAGCTTCGGGCCGGTCCGCGCGTCGATCTACGGCGGCACGGACTACGCCCAGCACGCCAACGACACGATCGTCGTGATGCCCATGATCGAGACGAAGGAGGCCGTCCAGAACATCGACGAGATCCTGAGCACGCCGGGGGTCGACGCGATCTACGTCGGCCCGGCGGACCTCTCGCTCACGCTCGGCTGCACGCCGAAGCTCGACCAGACCGAGGCGCCGGTCGTCGAGGCCCTCGGGAAGATCCTCGACGCCTGCAAGCGCCACAAGGTCTACGCCGGCCTCCACAACGCGACGAGCGGCTACGCGCTGAAGATGGCCAGCCAGGGCTGGCAGTTCGTGACGCTCGCGAGCGACAGCCGGTTCCTCGCCGCCCGGGCCTCCGAGGAGGCCGCCGCCGTGAAGCAGACCGTGGCCAGCGGCAAGCTCCCGGCGTACTGAGCCTCAGCGGGGCACGACGAGGTACAGGACCCCGATGTCCTCCCGCGCCCGCTCGGCGAGGCGCAGCGCCGGCTCCCGGGCGAGGACCGGCCCGATCCAGGCATCGCGCCGCCTCGACGCGTAGAGCCAGAACTCCTGCCGCGAGGCGACGAACCCTGCGTACTCCCGGAGATCGAGAGGGACGCGGCGGGCGAGGCCGGTGAGGATCCGCTCGTGCGTGTCGTTTCCGTGGTGCTGAAGCGCGCCCTTCCAGTCGATCAGGTAGACGAGACGCCGGGCGAGGTCGCGGGGCGCGTCGTGCGAGAGATGCAGGAAGATGAACGCCTGGCTGACCACGATCGGCCGCTCGTCGGCCGCCGTCGCCTGGATCATGGTGACGGCCCGCGCCCGCGCGCGCTTCGCCAGGCGGGCCGCCGAGAGATCGCCGTACCACAGGACCGTGACCGCCGCTCCGACGACGACCAGGAGCAGGACGCCGATCGCGACGGAGCGGCGTGACAACCGGGCAGCCGTCCACGCCAACACCGCGGCGATCCCGATCACAGCCGGGAGCCCGTGCCGGGGGTCGTAGGCGCCGACGACCGTCGCGGCCAGCGCGGCTCCAAAGACCGGGAGCAGCGCGAGACTCCAGGCGGCCACGGCCTCGTGTCGCGGCAGCGCGACCGGGCTCCGGTACACGCACCAGGCGAGCCCGAGACCGCTCGCGACTACGATCAGAAGCGAGAGCGACGTGCTCCCGATCCCCGCTCCTACCACCCAGGGATAGAACTCCCACGTGTGGTTCCACGATGGCCTGGCGTAGAACGTCTCGAAGTGCGCCCGGGCGCCCCGGATCAGCGGCAGGAACGCGAGCAGCGGCACGGCGGGGGCGGCGAGAGCGATCCAGACGGGCACGTCGATCCGGCGCCGGTCGTGCGAGCGCACCAGCTCGCCGATCGCCAGCGGCACCACCGAGACCACCGCGTAGTAGTGCATGCTGACCGCCGCCGCCAGGCTCGCGCCGAGCACGAGCACCGAGAGGGGCCGCCGGCGGCCCTCGCTGGCCACCTGCCAGGCCACGACCGCCACCGCGACGCAGGCCAGAGCCAGGATGTCGGGCCGGACCATGTATGTGAACCTTCGCGCCAGCGTGATGAAGGGGAAGAGCATCGCGGCGGCGCCATAGACAGCCGGAGCCCGGCGCGAGACGAACCGGTACACGCAGAGGGCCACAACCAGGCCGGCGAGGATCTCGGGTAGACGGTACGCCACGAGGCCATTGCCCAGAATCGCCACGGAAACCCGCGTCACGGCGTAGAAGAGCGGCGGGATCTTGTCCACATCGCCGTCACGGAGCACCGCGAGGATGTCGCCGAACGTGGGAAGTCCGATCACGTGCCCGACGAGGACCTCGTCGGAGATCCACGCCTGGCTGCGGGCCAGGAGGCCGAAGGCGATCAGGTAGGGGACGACGAACAGCGCCGGGGACCACGGGGACCAGCGCTCGGCCAAGGCCAGGAAGGCTCTTGTGGACGCCATCTGGATGGTGCTCCCGAGGTATCATACCGCCATGTCGCGAGGCGGCCGGCTCTGCGGAGCGGAGGAGTAGCCCATGCGACCGACACTGAGCGTGGTCATTCCGGTCTACAACAGCGAGGACAACCTGATCCCGCTCCACGCCGCGCTCACGGAGGCTCTCGGCTCCTTCACCTACGAGGTCGTCCTGGTAGACGACCGGAGCCGTGACGCCAGCTGGCACCGGATCGAGAGCCTGGTGGCCCGCGACCCGCGGGTGATCGGCGTCCGCCTCCGGCGCAACTACGGCCAGGACGGCGCGATCATGGCCGGCCTCCACCACGCCCGCGGCGAGTACGTCGTCATCATGGACGACGACCTGCAACACCATCCGCGCGACATCCCGGCCCTCTACGCGGAGGTCGTCAAGGGCTACGACGTCTGCTTCGCCGACTTCCCGCGTAAGCTCCAGACCCCGGTGAAGAACTTCGGGAGCTGGCTCGGGGGCAAGGTGGCCGAGATCGTGCTCCGCAAGCCGCCCCACATCTACATGTCTCCGTTCAAGATCATCCAGGGCGACGTCGTGGAGGAGCTCGTCCGCTACCGGGGGCCCTATCCCTTCGTCGACGGGCTCCTCTTCCAGGTGACCGACAGCGTGACGCAGGTGCCGATCGAGCACCACCCACGCCACGCCGGCCGGAGCAGCACCCGCCTCCGGAAGCAGATCGTGGTCTTCGCCACGCTGGCCACCGCATTCTCGCTCGCCCCGCTCCGGGTCGTGACCGTGGCCGGGTTCGCGGTCTCCCTCCTGAGCTTCCTCCTCGGCATCTTCTTCCTCGTCCTGTACTTCACGCAGGGGACGGGCGTCTATGGCTGGACGTCGATTGCCCTGATGAACCTCTTCCTCGGCGGCGCGATCCTGACCGCGCTGGGCATCACGGGCGAGTACGTCGGGCGCGTCCTCATGAACGTCAATGCCCTGCCCCAGTTCACCGTGGAGCAGCGCATCCCGCCGCGGCCCCCGCCCGGCCGGGCGCCGGGATCCGCTCCCGCCCCGGAGGGCGACGCCGGCAATCCCGCCCCGCGATGACCGCGGCCGAGCCGCGCGAGGCTCCGCCGATCGGGGCAGCCTTCCCGACCCGAGCGATCGAGGGGGGCTACGCGCTCCTCGCGCGCTCCTCGCGCCTGGACGTCTGGCGCCGCCTGCAGACCCTCGAGGCGAACCAGTGGCGGTCGGTCGAGGAGCTCCGGGCGCTCCGATGGCGGAAGCTCCAGGCGCTGCTCGGGCACGCCTTCGAGCACGTGCCGTTCTACCGGGCGCTCTGGACCGAGCACGGGGTCGATCCGCGGCGCTTCCGCTCCGAGGAGGACCTCGGCGACCTGCCGGTGGTGACCAAGCGCGAGCTCACGGCGGGCCAGGCCGAGGACGCCTTCCGCCTGACCGGGCGGCCCGGGCTCGAGCAGGTCCGGACGTCCGGCACCACCGGCCCCCGCTTCGCGGTGCCCGCCACCGTGTCGAGCTTCCAGGCGAAGTACGCGGGCCACCTCCGTCAGATGTACGCGTCCGGCTGGCGACTCGGGATGCGGTCGGCGTCGCTCTACTACTCGGCGCACCCTCAGTTCCAGGGGCGCTACACCGGTCGGCCGGAGCGCGACTCGTTCACCTGGCTCCGGCGGGCGGCGCTCCGCCTGGCTCATCGCCGCCGCGCCCTCACGCCCTACTGGCCCGCCCAGTCCGGCGACGCGCGGTTCCCCGCCATGTGGTATCGCGACCTCGCCCGCTGGCGACCGTTCCTGTTCGAGACCATGGAGTTCAACCTCCCCGTCCTCCGCGACTACATCGAGGCTCACGACCTCCCGCGCGTCCGGATCCCGCGAACCTACGTGCTCGGCACGCTCGGCCCGGCGCTGCGCGCCGCGCTCGAGGCATGCTTCCAGACCGAGATCTTCGACCGGTACTCGCCGCACGAGATGGAGGGGATCGCCTTCGCCTGCCGGCTCCACCGGGGAATGCACGTGGCCATCGACTCGTATCACGTGGAGTTCCTGGACGACCAGGGCCGCCGGGCGACGCCCGGGGAGACCGCCCACCTCGTGATCACGGACCTGGACGCGGAGCTCCTGCCGTTGATCCGCTACCGGATCGGCGACCTCGGGGCGGACGACGAGGAGCCGTGCGCCTGCGGGCGAGGTCTCCCGCTGATGCGCGCGATCCAGGGGCGAGCGGCCGACCGCTTCGCGCTCCGGGACGGCCGCACGGTCCCCCCGGCGAGCATCGCGGCCACCGTGCAGGACGACCCGGCGGTGAGCCTCTTCCAGGTCGTGCAGGACGCGAGCCACGCGATCACGGTCCGCGTGGTCCCGCGCTCCGGCCGCTGGACGGGGGAGGTCCCGGGGCGGCTCCAGGCGACCCTTCGCGCGCTGCTCGGCCGGGAGGAGGCGATCACCGTCGAGCGCGTGGATACGATCCCGATCGAGCCGACCGGCAAGGTCGCGTGGTGCAAGCGGCTCGCTGGCGAGCCGACCGGCGCGGCGGCGGCAGTCGCCCCGGGAGGCGCCCGGTGAAGATCCCGATGAGCCGGCCGTCGGTGGGCGCGCAGGAGCTCGAGGCGGTGCGGCGCGTCTTCGAGAGCGGCTGGCTCGGCGAGGGGCCCCTGACGGCGGAGCTCGAGCGCCGGGTGGCGGCGCTCACCGGGGCACCCCACGCGGTCGCGGTGAACACGGGCACGTCCGCCCTGCACCTCGCGCTCTACGTCCTGGGCGTCGGGCCCGGCGACGAGGTGATCGTCCCGTCCCTCACGTTCATCGCGGACCCGATGGTGGTGCGGCTCTGCGGGGCCACCCCGGTGTTCGCCGAGATCGAGCCCGGCTCGCTCAACCTGGACCCCCGGGCGCTATCGGCCCGGCTCACGCGCCGGACGCGCGTGGTGCTGCCGACCGACTACGCCGGGCTTCCGGCCGACGTCCGGGCCATGCGGCGGGCGCTCCGGGGCAAGCGCGTCCGGTTCGTCCGCGACGCGAGCCACTCGTTCGGCTCGTTGCTCGACGGGCGCATGGTAGGGGTCTGGGCGGGAGAGGACCTCACGTGCCTGAGCTTCGATCCGATCAAGAACGTCACCTGCGGCGAGGGCGGCATGATCCTAGCCCGGAGCGCCTCCCTCGCGCGGCGCCTGCGCGCCCTGAAGCGGCTCGGCCAGCAGGAAGGGAGCTGGAGCCGCTTCGCCCGAGGGCGCGAGCGCAACAACCGGGTGGCGGCGACGGGCTTTCGCTACCATCTGAGCGACATCAACGCGGCGATCGGTCTGACGCAGCTCGACCGGCTCGAGGCCCTGCTCGACGTACGCCGGCGGCAGGCCAAGCGATACGACGAGCGCCTGGCCGGTGTCGCGGGAGTCACGCGGCTCCGGCGCGACTACGACCAGATCGTCCCGTTCATGTACGTAATCCGCGTGCCCGCCGGGGAGCGCGACGGCCTCGTGGCCTTCCTCGGCGAGCAGGGGGTGCACTCGGGGCTGCGCTACGCACCCTGCCACCTCCAGCCCGCCTTCCGGCGGCGCGGCCAGTCCCTGCCGGTCACGGAACAGCTCACGCGGGAGATGCTGAGCCTGCCGCTCTACGCCGACCTCTCGGAGGACGCCGTGGATCGGGTGGCTGAGCTGGTCCGGAGCTATCTCGGCCGGCGGCCGCGCGAGTCCACCTCCTGAGCCCGAGGCCCTCCGCCCCGCGCCCCGTCGACGAGCTCCTGGCGGCGTTCCCGCCGGAGCGGACGTGGCTCCTCCCCGCCCTTCAGCGCGTCCAGGCGTCGCGCGGCTGGCTCTCGCCCGAGGACCTCCGGGCGGTCGCCGCCCACCTCCACGTCCCCGCGAGCGAGGTCTACGGCGTGGCGACCCACTACCCGGAGCTCCGCCTGGCGGAGCCCGGTCGCCACGTCGTCCGCGTCTGCGCGGGCGTGTCGTGCCGGGTGAACGGAAGCCTGGCGCTCCTCCGGGAGCTCGAGCAGCGGCTCGGCGTGGAGACGGGGCACACGACCGCCGACGGCGAGGTGACGCTCGAGGAGGCCGACTGCTGCTTCGTCTGCAGCGTTGCGCCGGTCGTCGAGGTGGACCATGCCTACCTCGGCGCGCCGTCGGCTGACGCCGTACTCGCGGCGGCGCGCGCGCCGCACGCGGGGCATCCCGCCCTGCCGTTCGGCATCGCGATGACGGGCCCGCTCGCGGTTGCGGCGACCGTGGCCGCGCCGACGAAGGCCCTACTACCAGCAGGGACGACCGCCCGCGCCCGGTGGGAAGCGCTCGTTGCACGCGCGCGGCGGGCGGAAGCGGGCGAGACGCGGCTGCTCGTCGCCACCGGCTCCTGCGGGCTCGCCCGCGGCGCCGCGGCGACCCGCGACGCGCTCCGCGACGCCGTCGCGCGAGCGGGCCTCGGCGCCACCGTGGAGGACGGCGCGTGCAGCGGCCTCTGCCATGCCCAGCCCGTCGTCGAGGTGCTCACGCCCGACGTGCCGCGCCTCACGGTGGAGCGCGTCACGCCGGACCGCGTCCCCGCGCTCCTCCGCCTCCTCCAGGGCGCGGCGGACTCGGGCTTTGCGACGTCGGCGTGGCCCCACGTGGCCCATCCGGTCCTCGGCGGCCAGGAGCGATGCCTCGCCGAGCGGTGGGGCGTGATCCGCCCCGGGTCGCTCGACGACGCCCTCCGCGCGGGGAGCTACGCCGCGCTGGCGAAGGTCCTCGACGGGGGCGACCCCGGCGCGGTCGCCGCCGCCGTGAAGGCGGCGGGGCTCCTCGGCCGCGGCGGCGCCTACTTCCCGGCCGCGGTCAAGTGGGAGGGCTGCCACGCGGCGCGCGGCGCGCCGAAATACCTCGTCGCCAACGGCGAGGAGGGCGAGCCCGGGATCTTCAAGGACCGCCACCTGATGGAGGCCGATCCCCACCGGCTCCTCGAGGGGATGCTCCTCGCGGCGTACGCCGCCGGCGCGAGCCACGGCATCCTCTATATACACGGCGAAGCGAACCTCTCGGCCGCGCGCTGCGCCGAGGCCGTCCGTGAGGCGCATGCCGCCGGGCTCCTCGGCCCCCGCGTCCTCGGCACGGACTTCGCATTCGAGGTCGAGATCCGGCGCGGCGCCGGGGGCTTCGTCCTCGGCGAGGAGACCGCGCTCCTCGAGTCGATCGAGGGCAAGCGCGCGATGCCGCGCCCGAAGCCTCCGTTCCCGGTCGAGGTCGGCGTCCACGGGCGGCCCACCGTCATCAACAACGTGGAGACGCTCTCCGCCGTCCCCCTGATCGTCGGCGGACGCCCGGAGGCCGCGCGGACCAAGCTCTTCGGGCTTTCCGGCCACGTCGCCCGTCCCGGCGTGGTCGAGGCGGCGCCGCCCCTCACGCTCCGCCGGCTGATCGACGGGCTCGGCGGCGGGCTGGCCACCGGCCGCCCCCTCGGCGCGGTGGTGATCGGCGGGCCATCCG
>DATAFX010000042.1:0-22550 GCA_036257195.1 Candidatus Methylomirabilota bacterium
AGGGGTTGACACTCCAGGGGCGCTCCGATAAGGTTACTGCTTGCGATTCGTGCCCGAGCGGTCCGCCCCGGAGTGGCCGTTCGCTCATCATCTCTCTCGAGCGCGTGGAGACGGACGTCGTATGCCGACGGTCATGCCGAAGAAGGACGCGATCGCGCGGAGCTGGCACCTGGTCGACGCCGAGGGGCAGATCCTCGGCCGGCTGGCCGCGCGGGTCGCCACCCTCCTCATGGGGAAGCACAAGCCCATCTGGGCGCCGCACGTGGACACGGGCGACCACGTCGTGGTGATCAACGCCGCGAAGGTCGAGCTGACGGGCCGGAAGCTCATGGGCAAGCTCTACCGCACCCATTCCGGCTACATCGGCGGGCTCACGGAGACACGGGCCGACACGATGCTCCGCCTGCACCCCGAGCGGGCCATCGAGTGGGCGGTGACGGGCATGCTGCCGAAGACCAAGCTCGGGCGCGCGATGGCGCGAAAGCTCAAGGTCTACCGCGGCGCCGAGCACCCGCATCAGGCGCAGCAGCCGCAGGCGCTGCCCGCCCGCAAGAAGGAGTCGTGATGGCGGAGATCGTGCAGTTCTACGGGACGGGACGGCGGAAGACGTCCATCGCGCGCGTCTTCCTGCGGCCCGGCCAGGGGCGGATCACCGTCAACCGGCGGCCCTTCGAGGACTACTTCCCGCGCGAGACCCTCCGGCTCATCGTGACGCAGCCCCTCGAGCTCACCGGCACGACGTCCCAGCTCGACGTGAAGGTCAACGTCGGGGGTGGCGGACTGTCGGGGCAGGCGGGGGCGGTGCGCCACGGCATCGCGCGGGCGCTCCTCGAGTTCAACACCGAGCTCAGGCCCCAGCTCAAGCGGGCGGGGATGCTGACGCGCGACCCACGGATGAAGGAGCGGAAGAAGTACGGTCAGCCCGGCGCGCGGAAGCGCTTCCAGTTCTCGAAGCGGTAGCCCGGATCGCTCGGAGTCGACCCCGGGAAGGTCCTGGCGACCTTCCCGATTTTTTTTGGAGAGGGCAATGGTCAGCGCGGACCACGATTGGATCGACGGTGGCATCACCGCTGTCCCGGGCATCCTCGCCGCCGGGCTTCACGCCGGCATCAAGCCGGCGCCTGCCCGGGACCTCGCCCTCGTATACTCCGCGACTCCGGCGACCGCCGCCGGCCTCTTCACGACGAACCGCATCGTCGGCGCTCCGGTCAAGGTCACGCGCGAACGGCTCCGGAGCGGCGTCGCCCAGGCGATCGTCGCGTCGAGCGGATGCTCGAACGTCGCCACCGGCGAGCAGGGGATCCGTGACGCCCGGGAGATGACCGAGATCGTCGCCAAGCACCTGCGTATCCCGGACGAGCGGGTCCTGGTGGCCTCGACGGGGGTGATCGGGCGCTACCTTCCGATGGAGCGGATCCGGCCGGCGCTGCCGAAGCTCGTGAAGGGTCTTACGCCGGAGGGGAGCCGGTCGGCCGCCGAGGGGATCATGACCACTGACACGCACCCGAAGGAAGCGGCGCTCCGGGTGGAGATCGGGGGACGGCGGGTCACGATCGGCGCCATCGCCAAGGGGACGGGGATGATCCACCCCACGATGGCGACCATGTTCTGCTTCGTCGCCACGGACCTGGCGGTCGAGCGTGAGGGCCTGCAGGGCGCCATCCGGCGCGCGGTGACCGGGTCGTTCAACCGGATCAGCGTCGACGGCGATCGCAGCACCAGCGACACGGTGATCATCCTGGCCAACGGGCTCGCCGAGAACCGACCCCTGGCGAGGGGCGACCGGCGTCTTCGCCCCTTCCAGCAGGCGCTCGATGCGCTGACCCAGCGCCTGGCCGTCATGCTGGTGAAGGACGGTGAGGGGGCGACCGTGGTGATCGACGTGCGCGTGCGCGGAGCCAAGACGCGCGGCGACGCCGAAAAGGCGGCGCGCTCGATCGCGAACTCCAACCTCTTCAAGACCGCGATGGCCGGCCGCGACCCGAACTGGGGTCGGGTCATGTCGGCGCTGGGTGCCGCGGACATCGCCGTGCAGGAGGACCGGGTCGCGGTCTGGTACGGAGAGGAGCAGGTGGCGGCGGGCGGGCGGCTCCGGGAGGGCGTCCGCTGGGACCGGGTCAAGGCCGAGCTGGCCAGGCCCGAGGTCACCGTGACGGTCGACCTCGGCCTCGGCTCCGCGCAGGACCATATCTGGACCTGCGACCTGACGGCCGACTACGTTAAGATAAATACGGGCACGAGCTAACCACCACACACGCGCTCCGGGGTCGGTGGCGGTCCGGGGAAGCCGGGACCGCAGGGGAGCGCGGAGGCGAACCGACCGGGAGGGGACCCACTCGCGATGGCTCAGATCACCATGAAGGAGCTCCTGGAGGCCGGCGTCCATTTCGGCCACCAGACCAAGCGCTGGAACCCGAAGATGGCGAAGTACATCTTCGGCGAGCGGAACGGCATCTACATCATCGACCTGCAGAAGACGCTCAAGAGGTTTCGTGACGCCCACGTCTTCGCGCGGGACCTGTCGGCCAACGGCGGCACGATCCTGTTCGTCGGCACCAAGAAGCAGGCGCAGGAGACGATCGCCGACGAGGCCACCCGCTGCGGCATGTTCTACGTGAACCAGCGGTGGCTGGGCGGCACGCTCACGAACTTCGCCACCATCCGGAAGTCGATCAACCACCTGAAGCGCCTCGAGGACATGCGGGATACCGGCGAGTTCGAGCGGGTCACCAAGAAGGAGGCGGCTGGGCTCGATCGCGAGCGCGGCAAGCTCGAAAGGTCGCTGTTCGGGATCAAGCTGATGGAAGGCCTACCTTCGGCGGTGTACATCATCGATCCGCGGAAGGAGCGGATCGCGGTGGCCGAGGCGCAGAAGCTCCAGATTCCCATCATCGCGATCGTGGACACGAACTGCGACCCGAGCGGGATCGACTACCCGATTCCCGGCAACGACGACGCCATCCGGGCGATCCGGCTCATCACGTCGCGGATCGCGGACGCGGTCGTGGAGGGCCGGGGCGTGTCCGCCAAGGTGAGCGCGGAAGCCGAGGCGTCGAGCGCGATGGCGGAAGCGACCGTGCCCACTGGAGACGACGCGGAGACGGTCGAGGCGCAGCAGCCCAGCGGCGCCTGAGTAGCGCCGCGTCGGACCACCCGGCGGGAACGGCCGGGCCCGCGCCGGGCCGGCCGGCGGGCGACCGCGCCGGCGGTCCACCGAGACCATTCGGACGCGCCACAGGAGGAGCTCAGGAGCCATGGCCACGACGGCGGAAAAGGTGCGCGAGCTCCGGGACAAGACCGGAGCCGGCGTGATGGACTGCAAGGAGGCGCTCTCCGCCTCGGGTGAGGATCTCGAGAAGGCGGTCGACTTCCTGCGGAAGAAGGGCCTGGCGTCGGCCTCGAAGCGCGCCCACCGCGAGGCGCGGGACGGGGTGGTCAGCGCCTACATTCATGCGGGTGCGAAGCTCGGGGTCCTCATCGAGGTGAACTGCGAGACGGACTTCGTCGCTCGCACCGAGCAGTTCCAGGAGCTGGTCAAGGGCCTGGCCATGCAGGTCGCTGCCGCTAACCCCCAGTGGGTGTCGCGCGACCAGGTGCCGCCGGAGGTCGTCGAGCGCGAGCGGGAGATCTATCGCCAGCAGATGGCCGATCAGAAGAAGCCGGCCCCGGTCCTCGAGAAGATCATCGAGGGCAAGCTCACCAAGTTCTACGAGGACTCGTGCCTCGTGGACCAGGCCTACATCCGCGATACCAGCGGCAAGCTGCGTGTCGGCGACCTCGTCACCCAGGTGAGCGCCCAGACCGGCGAGAAGATCGCCGTGCGGCGCTTCGTGCGGTTCCAGGTCGGTGAGTGAGGCGAAGCCCCGGTTCAAGCGCATCCCCCTGAAGCTCTCCGGCGAGGCCCTGGCCGGCGAGCAGGGCTACGGGATCGACCCCGCGGTCCTGGAGCGCCTCGCCCAGGAGATCCGGACCATCCACGACCTCGAGGTCGAGACCGCCATCGTCATCGGTGGCGGGAACATCTTCCGGGGCCTGCAGGCTTCGGCGTCCGGCATGGATCGCGCGTCCGCCGACTACATGGGCATGTTGGCCACCGTGATCAACGGGCTCGCGCTCCAGGGGACGCTGGAGCGGGCCGGGCTGTTGACCCGGTGCCAGTCGGCCATCGACATGCCCGCGGTCGCCGAGCCGTACATCCGCCGGCGAGCGATCCGGCACCTGGAGAAGGGCCGGATCGTCATCTTCGCCGCCGGTACGGGGAACCCGTTCTTCACGACGGACACCGCCGCCGCGCTGCGGGCTGTCGAGGTCGGTGCGGAGATCATCTTCAAGGCGACGAAGGTGGATGGGATCTACACCGCCGATCCCCTGGTGGATCCGACGGCGGTGAGGTTGACTCACGTCACGTACATCGACGTGCTGAACCGTGGCCTCCGGGTCATGGACACGACCGCCATCTCGCTGTGCATGGAGAACAAGCTCCCCATTGGCGTCTTCAATCTGAACACGCCCGGAAACCTGCTGCGGGTCGTCTGCGGGGACCCTAGTGTCGGGTCCTTCGTCAGCGACAGCGCCCCGTCACCGAGGTGAGGCAATGAACACGGCGCAAGCGGTCCAGAAGGATGCCGAGACCCGGATGCAGGGAGCCCTCGATGCGCTCGGCCGCGAGTTCGCCGGCGTGCGGACGGGGCGCGCCAGCGCGGCGCTGCTCGAACACGTGAGGGTCGACTACTACGATACGCCGACGCCGCTCAACCAGGTCGCCAGCGTCTCGGTGCCCGACGCGCGGACCCTCATGATCCAGCCCTGGGACCAGAGCGTGCTGACGAAGATCGAGCGCGCGATCCAGAAGTCCGATCTGGGGTTGACCCCCGCCAACGACGGCAAGCTCATACGCCTCACGATTCCGCCGCTCAACGAGGAGCGCCGGAAGCAGCTGGCGAAATCGGTGGGCAAGCTGGCCGAGGAAGCGCGGGTGGCCATCCGGAACGTGCGGCGCGAGGCGAAGGAGAAGATCAAAGCCCTCCTCAAGGACAAAAAGATCTCCGAGGACGACGAGCGTCGGAGCGAGACGGAGCTCCAGAAGATCACCGACCGGGCCACCCAGAAGGTCGACGAGCTCCTCAAGAAAAAGGAGCAGGAGATCCTGGAGTTTTGACAGCGGACTCGACCGGTCCGGCCGCCGACGCCGTCCCGGCCGCCGACGCCGTCCTGCTCGAGACCATCCGCCAGCAGCCGCTGCCGCGGCACATCGCCGTGATCATGGACGGAAACGGGCGGTGGGCCGGGCTCCGCGGGCTCCCTCGTGTTGCGGGGCATCGGGAGGGCGTCCGGGCGGCGCGCGAGACGGTTCGCACCGCCGGTCGCCTGGGCATCGGGTTTCTCACCCTGTACGCGTTCTCCTCCGAGAACTGGGCTAGGCCGCCGGCCGAGGTGAGCTTCCTCATGCGACTCCTCGAGACCTCGGTCGACGAGGAGCTGCCCGGCCTCGTCGACAACAATATCCGGCTGCGCATCCTCGGCGAGGTGGCGACCCTCGACGCGGGGGTGCAGCGGAGCGTCGAGCAGGCGGTGCGGGCGACCGAGGGAAACACTGGCCTCACGCTCCTGATCGCGCTCAACTACGGAGGCCGCGGAGAGCTTGTCCGGGCGGTTCGGTTCCTGGCGGACCGCGTCGCGAGGGGGGCGCTCGCGCCCGAGGCGATCGACGAGGCCAGCATCACCGCTGCGCTCGACACTGCGGCCGTGCCCGACCCGGACCTCCTGATCCGGACGAGTGGGGAGTACCGGCTGTCGAACTTCCTGCTCTGGCAGGTCGCGTACACCGAGCTCCTCGTCCTGCCGACGCTCTGGCCCGATTTCTCCCCCCGGGATCTGTACGGCGCGGTCGCGGAGTACCAGCGCCGGTCTCGCCGGTTCGGGGGCCTGTAGGCGGCCGCCCGGCCGCCGCGTCGAGAAGCCCGTGCTCGCGCAGCGGGTCCTGAGCTCGCTCGTCGGGATCCCGGTCCTAGTGGCCCTGGTGGCCTGGGGGCCGGTGTGGCTGTTCGCCGCGCTTGTGCTGATGCTCGCGGTCGGCGCGCAGCTCGAGCTCTACCGCATGTTCGCCGAGGCGGGGGTCGAGGCGGACCGCGCGGCTGGGCTCGCGCTGGGGGCGCTGGTCGTGCTGGCCTTTGCCGCCAGCCGTCCCATCCTGTTGCCGCTGGCGCTCTCGCTGGCGGTGATCGTGGTGGTGGCCCTCGGGCTCCGGCGCGACGCGGGGACCGAGCGCGCCTGGGCCGGATTGACGCTGACGCTCCTAGGCGTCTGCTACTGCGCGTGGTTGCTCGGGCACGCGATCTGGCTCCGGGCGATGCCGGAAGGGCGGGCGCTGACGCTCTTCGCGCTCGGGGTGACGTGGTGCGGCGAGTCGGCCGCGTACTTCGTCGGGCGCCGGTTCGGCCGGCGCCCGCTGGCACCGCGCGTCTCGCCGGGCAAGACGGTGGAGGGCGGCGTGGCGCAGCTGATCGCCTCCGGCGGCGCGGCGCTTGCGGTCGCCCCTCTCGTGTCGCTCTCCTTCGCGGAGGCGGCCACGGTGGGGGTGCTCCTGGGCGCCGTCGGTCAGGTCGGCGACCTCAGCGAGTCGTTTCTTAAGCGGAGCGCGGGCGCCAAGGATGCGGGCCGCCTCATCCCGGGCCACGGCGGCCTGCTGGACCGGCTCGACTCCTTGCTCTTCAACGTGCCGGCCCTGTATTATTGGCTGTACTTCTCGGGAACACGCTGAGGTCAGATCATCCACGTGAAGACCATTACGGTGCTCGGGGCGACCGGGTCGATCGGTCGCCGGACTCTCGATCTCGTCGCCGCTTTCCCAGACCAGTTCCGCGTTGGCGGCCTCGCCGCGCGCGGATCCGACGTCCCCCTGCTGGCCGAGCAGGTCCGGACCCACCGGCCCAGGGCGGTGGCCCTCCTCGATCGGGCGGCCGTGGACCGCCTGGCCCACGAGCTCGCGTCGCCCCGTCCGGAGCTGCTCGCCGGACCCGAGGGGCTGGCAAGCCTCGCGGCCGACGTCCCCGCGGACGTCGTCGTCTCCGCCTTGGTGGGCGCCGCAGGGCTCGTCCCGACGCTCGCCGCGATCCGGGCCGGACGCACGATCGCTCTCGCCAACAAGGAGACGCTCGTGATGGCCGGCGCCTTGATGACGCGGGCCGCCCGCGAGCACGGCGTGCGCCTGCTACCGGTGGACTCCGAGCACAGCGCTCTCTTCCAATGCCTGGCCGGAGCGGCCCCGCGCGAGGTCCGCCGGCTGGTGCTGACCGCGTCCGGCGGGCCTTTCCGTGGGTGGGCGCGCCCGGCTCTCGAGCGGGTGACGGTCGAGCAGGCCCTGCGGCACCCGACGTGGCGAATGGGTGCGAAGATCACGATCGACTCGGCCACGCTCATGAACAAGGGTCTCGAGGTCATCGAGGCTCACTGGCTGTTCGGGGTCCCGTTCGAGCGGATCGACGTCGTCGTGCACCCCCAGTCGATCGTCCACTCGATGGTCGAGTTCGTCGATCGCTCCGTCCTCGCCCAACTGGGCATGCCGGACATGGGGATCCCGATCCTCTACGCGCTCACCTATCCCGACCGGCTGCCGTGCCCGGCCCCCGCCCTCGATCTGGTCGAGCTCGGGACGCTGACCTTCGAGGCGCCGGACGAGGCGGCGTTCCCGTGCCTCGCCCTGGCCCGCCAGGCTGGGCGGACCGGCGGCGCGGCGCCCCTGGTCCTGAACGCGGCGAACGAGGTGGCGGTCGCCGGATTCCTCGCGGGGCGGTGCGGCTTCATGGAGGTTCCGAGGCTGATCGCTGACGCTCTCGATTGCCACGCCGCCGCCGGAGCCGATGACCTGGACGCGTGCCTCGAGCTCGACGGGGCGGTGCGCCGGTCGACCGAGGCGGCGGTGGGCGCCGTTCCGGCCGGCTCGATGGGGGGCTGATGCGCGTGCGCCGGTCCGCCCGGCTGTTGCCGCTGGCGACGGGAGGGGTGCTCCTCGCCGACGGCTCGCTGAGCACCGCGCTCCTGAGCGGGGCGCTCGACTACGTCGTGAGCGCGATCGTGGCCCTGGGCGCGCTGATCTTCATCCACGAGCTGGGGCACTTCCTGGTGGCGAAGTGGATGGGGGTGGGTGTCGAGCGGTTCTCCCTCGGCTTCGGACCGCGGATCTTCTCGTTCCGACGCGGCGAGACCGAGTACTGCATCTCGATCGTGCCGCTCGGCGGCTACGTTAAGATGACCGGCGAGGAGGCCCACGGGGAGGACGCGATCCACCCGGCGACCGAGGAGCCTCCGGTGGACCCCGCCAAGTCGTTCTCGGCAAAACCCTTGTGGGCCCGGGCCTTGATCGTCTTCGCCGGGCCGGGCATGAACTTCGTCCTGGCCGCGGTGATCTTCTCGGTCGTGTTCGCCGCCGTCGGCGTGCCGGTCCTCGACCCGACGATCGGGCGGGTGGCGGCCGACTCCGCCGCCGCCCAGAGCGGTCTCCGCCCGCGCGATCGGGTCGTCGCGATCGACGGGAAGCCGGCGGAGCACTGGGGAGAGATCGACGAAGCGGTGAGCCGCGCCAGCGGGCGTCCGCTCACCCTCACCATCGAGCGGGACGGCGCCCGGCAGGACGTGGCGGTCACCCCGCGCAAGGTTCCGGTGCGGACGCCGTTCAACGAGCCGGCGGAGGCCTGGAGCATCGGCGCTCGCCCCTACCTTCCGCCGATAGTCGGGGAGGTGCGCCCGGGCATGCCGGCCGCGGAGGCGGGGCTCCAGCCACGCGACCGGGTCGTCGCGCTGAACGGCCAGCCGATCGAGACGTGGGACGAGCTGGCCGAGATGATCTCGACACGAGGCGACGAGACCTTGACGCTCCGGATCGAGCGTGGGGGCTCCCGGATGGACGTCACGGTGACCCCGCGGGTGGAGGTCGAGCGCGACGCGTTCGGCAACGAAACGAAGGTGGGGCGCATCGGCATCGCGACCGCGACCTCGCAGTCCTTCAAGCGCTCGGACCCGCTGACGGCTCTCGCGCGCGGTGTGGCGCGCACCTGGGACGTCACGGCGATCACGGTGCTGTCCATCTGGAAGCTGGTCAACGGAACGATCCCGGCCTCCAACATCGGGGGGCCGCTTCAGATCAGCATGGTGGCCGGGCAGCAGGCCCAGCAGGGGCTGGTGTCGTACGCGTTTTTCGTGGCCCTGATCAGCGTGAACCTGGCGATCCTGAACCTCCTCCCCGTTCCGATGCTGGACGGGGGACACCTTCTGTTTTTCGCGATCGAGGGCGTACTCGGGCGGCCCCTCTCTCTCCGCAAGCGCGAGATCGCCCAGCAGATCGGGCTTGCCCTGCTCCTTCTGCTCATGGTGTTCGCGCTGTTCAACGACCTGACCCGGCTTCTCCCGCCCGTCGGAAAGCTCTTTCGGTAGGGCGATGGGCCAGTACGAGCAGCACGTCTTCGTGTGCACGACCGGCAGCACGTGCCCGACCCAGGGGGACACCGAGGCCTTCGTGAAGGTGATGCGGGCCGAAATCGCGAAGGCGGGCCTTCACGGCGCGGTTCGGATCAACAAGTCCGGCTGCTTCTCTCAGTGCGGGAACGGCCCGATGATCGTCGTCTACCCCGAGAACGTCTGGTACGCGGGCGTGCAGGCCGAGGACGTCTCGGAGATCGTCCGGTCCCACCTGCTCGGCGGCAAGCCGGTCGAGCGGCTCCTCTACCGTCCCGGCAAGCCCGGTCCGAACGTCGTCGCGAAGGCGTCGCACTGACCCCGGCGGCGGCCCGCGCCGCCGCGTCCCGATCCGAGGGAGCTAGGCCATGCGCTGGACCACGTCGTTCATTCCGACCCTGCGGGACGACCCCGCCGACGCCGAGGCGGCCAGCCACCGGCTCATGGTCCGGGCGGGCCTCGTCCGTCAGCTCACCGCGGGCATCTACGTGTACCTGCCGCTCGGCCAGCGGGCGATCGACAAGGTCAACGTCATCATCCGCGAGGAGATGAACGCGATCGGCGGCCAGGAGATCACCATGCCGGTGCTCCACCCCGCGGAGCTCTGGCAGCAGTCGGGCCGCTGGTACGACATCAAGGACGAGATGTTCCGGCTAAAGGACCGCCATGGCCGCGAGATGTGTCTCGGGATGACCCACGAAGAGGTCGTCGCGTGGCTCGCCGCCAAGGAGATCCGGTCGTACCGCGAGCTGCCGCAGGTCTGGTACCAGATTCAGACGAAGGAGCGCGACGAGGCGCGCCCGCGCTCCGGCGTGCTCCGGACGCGCGAGTTCTGGATGAAGGACGCCTACACGCTCGATGCCGACGACGCCGGTCTCGACGCCGCCTACGAGCGGCAGAAGGAAGCCTACGTCCGCATCTTCCGCCGGTCCGGACTGGCGTTCCACGTGGTGGAATCCGACGTGGGCATGATGGGGGGCGCGGGCGCCCACGAGTTCATGGCACCGAGCGCCGCCGGTGAGGACGAGATCGCGCGCTGCCCGGCGTGCGGCTACGCGGCCAACGTGGAGCTCGCGCGGTCCCGGGCGCCGGTGTCGGCCTTCCCCGCCGGGGCCCGGGAGGAAGTCCCCACGCCCGGCGTCCGAACCATCGCTGACGTCTGCCAGCTGCTCGGGATCGAGCCGGCCCAGGCGATCAAGAGCCTGCTCTACGTCGGCCCGTCCGGCCCGGTGCTCGCGCTGGTCCGCGGCGACCAGCAGCTCCACGAGAAGAAGCTGGCCCGGCTCCTGGGTGGCGAGGTCCGCCCGGCGCACCCCGACGAGGTTCGTGACGCTCTCGGCGCGCCGGTCGGGTCGGTGGGTCCGGTGGGCGCGCCGGTGCCGATCGTGGCGGATGAGGCACTCGCCGACGGAGTGTACGTTACCGGCGCCAACCGTGAGGGCGTTCACCTGCGCGGAGTCCAGCCCGGCCGTGACTTCGCTTCCCGTCACGCCGACCTCCACCTGGCCCAGCCCGGAGACCCCTGCGCGCAGTGTGGGACGCCCCTGGCCGTGGAGCGCGTCATCGAGGTGGGGAACATCTTCAAGCTTGGCACGAAGTACTCGGCGACGCTGGGCGCGACCTACCTCGACGAGCAGGGGCAGGCGCGACCGATCGTCATGGGGTCGTACGGCATCGGTCCGGCGCGGATCGTCGCGTCGGCGATTGAGCAGCGTCATGACGCGGACGGCATCGTGTGGCCCTGGTCGATCGCGCCCGCTCAGGTCCTCGTCCTCCCGGTCAACCCCAAGCAGACGGCAGTGCGGGAGATGGCGGAGCGGCTGTACCGCGAGCTGGGTGCGGCGGGATTCGAGGTCATCCTAGACGACCGCGACGAGCGGCCCGGGGTGAAGTTCAAGGATGCCGATCTCCTCGGCATCCCCATCCGGGTGACGGTCGGTGCGCTCCTCGGTCGGGAAGGCAAGGTCGAGGTGCGAACGCGCCGGGATCGCCAAGATGTCGCGGTCGCGCCGGAGGGCGTGGTGGCAACCGTCCGCGAGCTCGGGCAGGCCCTGGCGACCGACCTCTAGCCTCTCTTTCTTCGGGCCGAGGGGATTCCTCGACCCATCATCTCGGGGTATACTAAGCGGCTGACTCAAAGTGGGCGCGGCCCACTTTTTTGTTCATGGGCACGCCCGTGGAGGAGCCGACGAGTGGCGACTGGTACCGACCTGGCGGGAGTGGAGACGGCGGTGGAGACCGTCGTACTGCCGGCCGTCCAGGCCTACGGTCTGACGCTCGTGGATCTCGAGGTCCGCGGCAACGGGCGGCGGACCGCGGTGCGGATCTACGTCGACAAGCCTGGAGGCGTCACGGTCGGCGACTGCCAGCAGCTCTCGCACGAGGTGGGCGACCTGATCGACGTCTCGAATCTCGTGCCGGGCAGCTACGATCTCGAGGTTTCGTCACCGGGCCTCGACCGCGAGCTTCGCAAGGACCGCGAGCTCCGCTGGGCCGCCGGGCGTCTCGCCCGGGTCTGGACCCGGGAGCCCGTGGACGGCCGTCGCGAGCTCTCGGGACGGCTCCTGCGGGTGGACGAGGCGACGCTGACCCTCGCGACCCCCGACGGTCTCCTCCACGTTCCCCGGAGCCTCGTGGCCAAGGCGCGCCTGGAGGTGGAGCCGCGAGGCTCCGCCTGATCCAGGAGACCACCATGAACCGGGAGCTCAAGCTGGCGATCGAGCAGGTCGGACGCGAGAAGGGAATCGCGACCGAGGTTCTCTTCGAGGCGCTGGAGTCCGCCCTCCTCTCGGCCTCCAAGCGGACGATGGGCGTCGGCGACAACACTCGCCTCACGCTCGACCGGGAGACTGGGGCGATCCGGGTGTTCGCGGAGAAGCGCGTCGTTGAGAAGGTCGCGGATCCCAAGCTCGAGATGCCTCTGGACGAGGCGCGGCGCCTCAAGCCGGGCGCCCAGCTGGACGACGTGGTAGAGGTCGACCTGGAGATGAAGGAGCTCGGCCGCATCGCAGCCCAGACGGCCAAGCAGGTGATCCTGCAGCGGGTACGCGAAGCCGAGCGCCAGGGAATCTTCTCCGAGTACAAGGACCGTGAAGGGACCCTGGTCCGCGCCCTGGTCCACCGGATCGAGAAGCGCACGGTGATCCTGGACATGGGCCGGACCGAGGCCGTGCTCCCGGAGCGAGAGCAGATCCCGGGTGAGCGCTACATGTCCGGGGATCGCGTGCGGGCGTACATCATGGAGGTCCGGAACACGCCCAAGGGACCGCAGGTCGTCCTCTCCCGGGCGCACCCCGGGTTCCTGATCCGCCTCTTCGAGACCGAGATCCCGGAGATCGCTGAGGGAATCGTGCAGGTGCGGGGCGCGGCGCGGGAGCCGGGCGAGCGCGCCAAGCTGGCGGTGGCGTCCACCAAGCGGGACATCGACCCCATCGGCGCGTGCGTCGGGCTCCGCGGGACGCGGATCCAGGTCATCGTGAAGGAGCTGCGCGGCGAGAAGATCGACATCATCGAGTGGTCGGACGATCCGGCCACGCTCGTGGCACGCGCCCTCTCGCCCGCCAAGGTCAGCTCGGTGACGATCACCGGGGAGGCCGAGGAGCGCTCCGCCCAGGTCGTGGTGCCAGACAGTCAGCTCTCCCTCGCCATCGGCAAGAAAGGGCAGAACGCCCGCCTCGCCGCGAAGCTGACGGGGCTCCGCGTGGACGTGAAGAGCGAGACGGAGATCGCCGAGGAGCGCCGCCGTCACGAGGAGGAGCGGACCCGAGGTCTGGCGGCACTCGCCGAGATCGAGGTGATCGGCCCCGATCTGCTGCCTCGGCTCGTCGAGGCGGTCCTCCATTCGCCCGCGCGGATTCGGGCCGCCGGGCTCGAGCGTCTGCGCGAGGCGCTGGGCGACCAGGCGGGAAGGGCGGAGACGATCCTGGCCAGCGCGGAGGCCTGGTTGAACGCGCGGATCGCGGAGGCCGAGGCGGCAGCGGCCGCCGAGACTCCGCCCGGGGAGACGGTCGCCGCCGAGCCGGGGCCGGTCGAAGGCGTGGACCGATGACGGCGCGCACCCCGATCCGGACCTGTCTCGGGTGCCGGCGCGCCCGGCCCCAGGCCGAGCTGCTCCGAGTCGTCCGGACACCGGACGGGAGCGTCGCGCCGGATCCGGAGCGGCGGGCTCGGGGACGTGGCGCCTACCTGTGCCGACGGGAGGCGTGTCTGTCAGAATGCGCGCGACGGGGCCGCTGGCCCCAGGCGTTCCGAATCCCGACGGTGGCGACACCTGAGGCGGTCGCCCGGCTGCGCGGGATCTTGAGCCAGGGGCAGGAGCCTCCTGAGACGGTCGAAAGGGGTAGCTGATATGGCCGGGAAGACCCGGGTGCACGAGCTGGCGAAGGAGCTCGGTGTCGCTCCGAAGATGATCATCGACCAGCTCCATGGCATGGGCTACAAGGAGCAGAGCTCGGCGAGCGCGATCGACGACGCCGTGCTCTCGAGCCTCCGGGAGGCGCTCGGCGACCAGGCGGCCGAGTACGCCCGTAAGGAGTCGGAGCGGCTCGAATCCGAGCGCGTCGCGACCCAGCGGGCCAAGATCGAGGCCGCCAAGGCCTCGGCGGCCAAGGCCGCGAGGACCCGGGCGAAGAAAGCGGCCGAGGCGGCCAAGGCGGCGACCGGCAAGGCCAAGGCGCCCGTCAAGGCGAAGGTCGCCACGAAGGCCGCACAAGCGGTGGCCGCCGCGAAGGCCAAGGCGCCGGTCCCGGTCAAGGTCGAGAAGATCCCGGCGCCGTCGGAAGTGGGAGCTCCGGCCGCTGCCGCCGCGCCGGCGCCTGCCGCCCAGGCACCGTCCACACCGGCCCCGCCGCCGGTGAGGCCGGTGCCGGTCGAGAAGCCCGCCGCCGCGAAGCCCCCGGTGGTCTACGAGCGACCGGCGGCTGCGCCCGCGGCGCCGGCCCGGCCGAAGGAGCCGGTCGCGCCCGCCGCTCGCGAGGCCGCGCCATCCGAGCCCGCCCGGCCCGCGGAGACGCACGGAGAGCCCACCTCGCCGCCTCCGCCGAAGGTCGTCGAGCCGTCGCCAAAACCGCCGACCGACGGCAAGGTGGTGCCGCTCAAGCCCCGCCGCGAGGAGCCGGCTCCCGCCGAGCCCGAGCGTGTGGTGGCGCCCGCGGCGGCCATCGAGAAGGTCTTCGTGCCGAAGGAGACACCGGCCGCCCCGGCAGTTGAGACGCCGGCCGCGGCGCCGGCCGCCGAGGCAGGGCCGCGGGAGATCCTCCGGCTCCCCGAATCGGTCACGGTGTCCGAGCTCGCGGAGCGCATGGGCAGGAAGATCGGCGAGGTCATCCGCGAGCTGGTCGGCATGGGCGTGATGGCGACGATCAACCAGCCGCTCGACGCCGACAAGGTGAAGGCCGTCGCCGCCCGATTCGGTTTCGACGCGGATATGCGGTCGGCCGAGGAGCGGGAGCTGCTCGACGAGGAAATGGATCCCACCCAGCTCCTGCCGCGGTCGCCCGTCGTCACCGTCATGGGACACGTCGACCACGGGAAGACGTCGCTCCTCGACATGATCCGGAAGACCCGCGTCACCGAGCAGGAGCACGGAGGGATCACGCAGCATATCGGGGCGTACCAGGTCGAGACGAGCCACGGGAAGGTCACGTTCCTGGACACGCCCGGCCACGAGGCCTTCACCGCGATGCGGGCCCGGGGCGCTCAGGCCACCGACATCGTCATCCTGGTGGTGGCGGCGGACGACGGCGTCATGCCTCAGACGATCGAGGCGATCAACCACGCCAAGGCGGCGACCGTTCCAATCATCGTCGCGGTCAACAAGGTCGACAAGGCCGACTCGAACCCGGACCGCGTCAAGCAGGAGCTCGTGAACCACGGGCTCGTTCCCGAGGAGTGGGGCGGTCAGACCATCTTCGTGAACACGTCGGCCAAGAAGGGCACGGGAGTCGAGCAGCTCCTCGAGATGACGGCGCTCCAGGCTGAGGTGATGGAGCTCAAGGCCAACCCGAACCGCGCCGCGCGCGGGGTCGTCGTCGAGGCCAAGCTGGACCGAGGCCGCGGTCCGGTGGCCACGGTGCTCATCCAGCAGGGCACTCTCCACGAGGGCGACATCGTCGTGGTCGGCCAGCACTACGGCAAGGTCCGGGCGATGTTCAACGACCGGCGCCAGCGCGTGAAGACGGCCGGCCCCGTCGATCCCGTCGAGATGCTCGGGTTGTCCGGCGTGCCATCGGCGGGAGACGTCCTGCGCGCGGTGGACGAGGAGCGTAAGGCCCGCCAGATGGCCATGAGGCGTCAGGAACGGGAGAAGAAGGTCACCGTCAGCGCCCGCGTCACCCTGGCCGACCTCCACAACCAGATCGAGGCCGGCGAGGTCAAGGAGCTCCGGGTCATCCTCAAAGGTGACGTCCACGGCTCGGTCGAGGCCCTGCAGGAGGCGCTGGAGCGCCTGTCCACGGACGAGATCAAGGTCCGGGTGATCCACGGCGCCGTCGGGACCATCACCGAGACCGACGTCATGCTGGCCTCGGCGTCGAACGCGATCATCATCGGCTTCAGCGTAAAGCCGGAGCCGAAGGCGGTGCAGCAGGCGCAGACCGAGCGGGTGGACATCAAGACCTACAACGTCATCTACGAGGCGATCAACGACGTCAAGGCGGCACTGGCCGGGATGCTGCCCCCGATCATCCGCGAGGTGCCGCTCGGGAAGGCGCAGGTCCGGATGCTTTTCCCGATCAAGGACGTCGGGACCATCGCCGGGTCGTTCCTGTCGGAGGGCAAGGCGACCCGGAACGCGAAGCTTCGGGTGACCCGGAACGGCCGCGTCGTGGGCGAGGGGCAGGTGTCCTCGCTCAAGCGCTTCAAGGACGACGCCCGCGAGGTCATCCAGGGCCAGGAGTGCGGCATCGGGGTGGGTAGCCTGGACGTTCAGGTCGGGGACGTCCTGGAACTCTACACGACGGAGGAGGTCGCGCGGACGCTCTAGCGGGGGGGTCCGGTCGACACCCGTGGTCCAGGTCGCGCTCGGTCTAGTGGAGCTTCACCTCGGTGAGGTCGACTCGCTCAAGGGCAAGCGGCACGTCCTGCGCGGCATGAAGGAGAAGGTCAAGCACCGCTTCAACGTGTCAATCGCCGAGGTGGACCACGGTGACCTGTGGCAGCGCGCGACCCTGGCGGTCGCGTGCGTGGCGAACGACGCGCGGTTGGCCAACGAGGTCGTCTCGAAGGCCGTCAACTACATCGAGTCGCTCTCCGACGGAGCGGTCATCGACATCCGCGTCGAGGTGCTGTGATGGGGTCAGGCCTTGACTTTGACTGCCGCCTCGACTCCGGTCGGACCCATGGCGTCCGCGGGCCGCGGGTGCCCTCGCGTGCCGCCGCGCCGCGTACGGAAGTCAAAGTCAAGGCCTGACCCCATGAGTCGCCTGCAACGGGTGAACCAGCTGATCCGGGAGGAGATCTCCCTCCTCGTCCAGCGCGAGCTGAAGGACCCCCGCCTCGGCTTCGTGACCGTCACCGAGGTGGACGTGGCCAAGGACCTTCGGACCGCGAAGGTCTACGTGAGCGTGCTGGGCTCAGAGGCCGACTGGAAGGCTTCCCTCGAGGCCCTCGAGAGTGCCCGCGGATTCATCCGGAACTGGCTGGTCCCGCGGCTCCGCTTGCGGGCCGTTCCACACCTCACGTTTCACCCGGACCGCTCGATGGCCCACGCCGCCCACATCCAGACGGTTCTCGAGGGGCTCCGGACCGAGGAACGCTCGCCCGGGGAGGGCGGTGCGGAGCCGCCGGCGTGAGCCCACGGGCCGTCACAGACCGCCACCGACCGCTACACGCCACTACAGGCCGCCACGGGCCGAAGGCCGTCAGATCGACGCCGTCGGATCAAGGCCGTCGGATCGGGCCGTTCGAACGACCCGCGCGGGAGAGGGTGGCGCGGTGAGCCCGGTGCCCCGCGAGGTCATGGAGGCGGTCCAGGGCAGCCGGCGCGTGCTCCTTTTCGCCCACGTCTATCCCGATGGCGACGTGCTCGGATCGCAGCTCGGCCTCGGCCTCGCGCTCCGGGCGGCGGGCCGGACGGTGACCTTTGCGTGCGCGCATCCGGTCCCGGATCCGTTCAACTTCCTGCCGGGCGCGGCTGACGTGCAGCAGTGGAAGACGAGCCGGAACGGGTTCGACCTGGTCGTCGCGCTCGACTGTCCCGACCCGGGACGCCTCGGTGGCCTTCTCGAGGGTGCCCGCGGCCCGGACGCTCGGGTTCTCAACATCGACCACCACGGGGACAACCGCCGATACGGGGACATCAACTGGGTGGACACGGGCGCGGCCGCCACCGGGGAGATGGTGTACGACGTGGTCGAGGCTGTCGGACTCCCGCTGACGGTCGACGTGGCGGTGAACCTTTACACGGCGATCGTCACGGACACGGGCTCGTTCCGCTACTCGAACACGACGCCGAAGACCTTCCGCGTGGCAGCGCGTCTCGTCGAGCTGGGGGTCGACCCCGCGCGGGTGGCCACGACTGTCTACGAGACGCGGGAGCCCGGCGGGCTCAGGCTCCTGGGTCAGATCCTCCAGGGTGTCGAGACCGCCGCCGACGGCAGGGTCGCCTGGCTGGTGATCGACCGCGGGCTGGCCGACTCGCCCGACCTGCCGGAGGCCGAGGAGTTCGTGAACTATCCGCGTTCGGTGCGCACGGCCAAGGTCGCGGTGCTCTTCCGAGAGCTGCCGGATGCGGTGAAGGTGAGCCTCCGTGCCAAGGGCGAGGTGGACGTCGCCCGGATTGCCGCCGGTCTCGGCGGCGGGGGCCATCCCAACGCCGCCGGGGTGATCCTACGGGGGAGCCTGGCCGAGGCGAAGACGGTGGTGCTCGGCGCGGTTCGGCAGGCGCTCGCCGCCGGCCGGTGAGCTCACGGGCCGCCACAGGCCGAAAGCCGTCGGAACAAGGCCGTCGGATCAGGATCGTCCGATCGACACCTGCGCGGCCAGGATAACCCAGTGAACGATCAGTCCGGGCGAGCACGGACGGTGTCCGCCCCCATGGTCTCGGACGGTCTCCTGCTCGCCGACAAGGGGCCGGGAGTCACCTCGTTCCAGGTGGTCGCCCATCTCCGCCGGATCCTTCGCGTCTCCAAGGTCGGCCATGGCGGCACGCTCGACCCCATGGCGACGGGGCTGCTTCCGATCCTGCTGGGGGACGCGACGAAGCTCACCCCTCACCTCCAGGGCCAGGACAAGGAATACCTGGCCACCGTCCGGCTCGGCGTGGCGACGGACACCCTCGACGCGACCGGTGCGGTGACGACCGAGCGGTCGGTCCCGCCCCTCACGGCCGGTGACGTGCGCGCCGTTCTGGAGAGGTTCGTGGGGGAGATAGAGCAGGTGCCGCCCATGTACTCGGCGCTGCATGCGGGGGGGCGGCGCCTGCACGAGCTCGCGCGGGCCGGAATCGCGGTCGAGCGCGCGCCCCGGCGGGTGCGCGTCCACGCCTTCGAGCTCATCGAGTGCGCGCCGCCCCGCCTGCGGGTCCGGGTGGAGTGCGGATCAGGGACGTACGTGCGCAGTCTGGCAGCGGATGTCGGTGACGCGCTGGGATGCGGGGGTCACGTCGAGGCGCTCACGCGCACACGCGTGGGATCCCTCCGGATCGAGGACGCCGTCCCGTGGACGGCGATCCAGCAGGGTGACGCCGCGACGCTGGCCGCCGCCGTCCTCCCGGCGGACCACGCCGTCCTTCACCTGCGGGCGGTCCGCCTGTCACCGGAAGCCGGCGGCCGCCTGGCTCACGGCCAGGTGGTCCGGCTCTCCGACCTCGCCGCCGACGATGCGTCGACGGCGCCGGTCCCGTGCCGCGTGTATGCCGGCTCGACCTTCCTCGGGATCGGCGAGCTTTCCTCCGCCGGGCTCCGCCCGCTGCGTCTCGTCCATGCAGATCGTTCGCGGCCTGGACCAGTACCGTCCTGACGCTCCACCCAGCGTGGTGGCGCAGGGGACGTTCGACGGCATCCACCTGGGCCACCAGGCGGTCATCCGCACCGCGGTCGGGCGCGCGCGGACGCTGGGCGTCCACCCCGTCGCGGTGACGTTCGACCCGAACCCTCTGGCGGTGCTTCGACCGGCGGAGGCGCCGCCCGAGCTCCTGCCCCTCGAGGAGCGACTCAAGCGGATTGCGGAGCTCGGACCGGAGGTCTGCCTCGTGATTCCGTTCACCGAGGAGTTCTCGCGGGTGGAGGCCGAGGTGTACGTTCGGGACGTCCTGCTCGGACTGCTGCGAGCCCGGGAGATCGTGGTCGGCTTCAACCACGCGTTTGGGCGCGGGGCCCGCGGCACCCCGGATCTCCTGAGGAGCCTGGCCGGGCCGTCCGGCGTCCTCGTTCACGTGGTCGCGCCGCTCCGCGTGGACGGCGTCGCCGTGTCCTCGACGGCGATCCGCGAGGCGCTCCGAGACGGCGACGTCGGGCGCGCGGCGAGCCTCTTGGGGCGTCCCTTCATGATCGCGGGCCTGGTGGTGCGGGGCGCGGCCCGCGGGCGGACCCTTGGGTTCCCGACGGCCAACCTCAGTGGGCCACCGGGGCCATTGCTCGCGGACGGCGTGTACACGGCCCGCGCTGCGTGGGACGGGCAGTCCGCGGGGGCGGTGGTCAACGTCGGCATGCGGCCCACCGTGGACGGTGCGACGCGCATCGTGGAAGCGCACCTGCTCGACGTGGCCTCCGACCTCTATGGGCGTACACTCTCGCTCGCCTTCCTCCACCGGATCCGCGCCGAGCGGCGGTTTGCTTCGATCGAGGCGCTGCAGGTCCAGATCGCCCAGGACGTGGAGGTCGCCCGGCGCCTCCTCGGCTCAGTCGCCTGACCGCCCCGCGCCCGGGTCCGGAGTCTGCGCGCCACTCGCAGTCGCCCGCTCGAGCCCTTCGCGGGCGCGTCGGTTGCGGGCGCCAATCTCGCATGGTACGATGCGCAGGTTGAAATTGGAGTGCGTGGTGACGTCGAACCGTCCCACCGGTGCAGTCACGGCCTGCACTAGGGGCGGCGATTGGGGGGCTGGCCCCCCCGGAGGAGGGTCCCGGCATGTCCGTGCCTACCGACCGGAAGAAGGCTCTGATCCAGGGGTACGGTCGTCACGACGGTGACACCGGATCCCCCGAAGTGCAGATCGCGCTCCTGACGGAGCGGATCAACGGGTTGACCGAGCACTTCAAGTCCCACGTCAAGGACCACCACTCCCGCCGCGGCTTGCTGCGCCTGATCGGGCAGCGCCGCGGTCTCCTCGAATACCTCAGGCGCACAGAAATCGAGCGCTACCGCCAGATTCTCGAGAAGCTCGGGCTTCGGCGGTAGGCCCCGGCGACGCCGGGGGCAGTCTCGCAGGGCCCGGGAGGAACGTGACCTTCCGGGCAGTGGCCGGTGGGGTGGGCTCGACCGTGTGGCCCGCCGTGTCCGGCACGAGAGGATGACAAGGACATGGCAGCAGCTCATTCCACCCAGGTTGAGATCGGCGGTCGAAAGCTCACGCTCGAGACCGGCCGTGTGGCCAAGCAAGCGGACGGGTCGGTCCTGGTCCGCTACGGCGACACGGTGGTCCTCGCGACCGTCGTGGCCTCCAGGTCGGCGACCGAGGGCCAGGACTTCTTCCCCCTCAGCGTCGACTACCGCGAGCGGGCCTACGCGGGCGGGCGCATTCCGGGCGGCTTCTTCAAGCGCGAGGGACGGCCTGCCGAGAAGGAGATCCTGACCTCCCGCCTCATCGACCGGCCGCTCCGGCCGCTCTTCCCGAAGGGCTTCCGGAACGAGATCCAGCTCATCGTGCTCGCGATCTCGTCGGATCAGGAGAACGACCCCGGCATATTGGCGATGAACGGGGCGTCGGCCGCGGTGTGCGTGGCGGGGGTGCCGTTCCTCGGTCCCTTCGGCGCGGTGCGCATCGGGCACATCGATGGACGGCTCGTCGTGAACCCGACCTTCGAGGCTCTCGAGGAAAGCACGCTCGACCTGGTGGTGGCCGCGACCGAGGACTCGGTGGTGATGGTCGAGGCCGGAGCTCGCGAGGTGCGCGAGGAGGTCCTCGTCGAGGCCATCGCGCTCGCGCACGACGAGTGCCGGGCGCTTGTCCGCGTCCAGCGCGCGCTGGCCCAGTTGGCGGCCAAGCCGCGATGGGAGTTCGACGCCTCCGCCCACCACGATGCCGCGCTCGAGGCCCAGGTTCGCGACGCGACCCATGGGCGCATCCGTGACGTCGTCCGGATCCCGGAGAAGGCTCAGCGCGCCCAGGGGCTGACGAGGCTGGCCCAGGACGTGATCGCGGCCGTCGATCCCGAAGGGCTCCGAAAGGGCAAGGTCCGGGAATACCTCGACAAGCTCGAGAAGCAGGAAGTCCGGCGGATGGTCCTGGAGGACGGGATCCGGATCGACGGGCGCAAGTCGACCGAGACGCGGGCGATCAGCGCGGAGGTGTCGTTCCTCCCCCGCACCCACGGCTCGGCGCTGTTCACGCGCGGGGAGACGCAGGCACTGGTCGCCGCCACGCTCGGGACGAAGCAGGACGAGCAGAGGATCGAGTCCCTGGAAGGCGAGTCGACGAAGCCGTTCATGCTCCACTACAACTTCCCGTCGTTCAGCGTGGGGGAGATCCGACGCTTCGGCAGCCCCGGCCGCCGGGAGATCGGGCACGGGGCCCTGGCCGAGCGCTCGGTCCTGCCCGTCCTCCCGCCGCGGGAGGGCTTCCCGTACACCCTCCGGATCGTCTCGGACATCCTCGAGTCCAACGGCTCGTCCTCGATGGCCACGGTGTGCGGCGCCTCGCTGGCGCTCATGGACGCCGGTGTCCCGATCAAGGCCCCGGTCGCCGGCATCGCCATGGGTCTCATCAAGGAAGGCGAGCGCTACGCGATCCTGACCGACATCATGGGCACCGAGGATCACTACGGCGACATGGACTTCAAGGTCGCCGGCACCGCCGACGGCATCACCGGACTCCAGATGGATATCAAGGTCGCGGGCGTCTCCCGCGAGATCATGGCCGCCGCGCTGCGGCAGGCGCGCGAGGCGCGGCTGTTCGTCCTGTCGCGGATGAGCGAGGCGATCTCGGAGCCGAGACCCGAGCTGCC
>DATAFX010000046.1:0-18842 GCA_036257195.1 Candidatus Methylomirabilota bacterium
CAAGCCGAAGCGGAGGAACCCGTAGGTCCCCATCTTGAGGAGAACGCCCGCCAGGATGACGCTGCCCGCCGTGGGCGCCTCGACGTGGGCGTCGGGGAGCCAGGTGTGAAACGGGACCATCGGCACCTTGATCGCGAAGGCAAGCGCGAAGGCCAGGAAGAGGGGCACCTGAAGCCGGGGGTCGATCCGGAGCTGCATCACCGCCGCGTAGTCGAACGACGCCGAGCCGGCGCCCTGCAGGAAGTAGAGGGTCAGGATGGCCAGTAGCATCAGGGCGGATCCGGCCATTGTGTACAGGATGAACTTCACGGCGGCGTAGACGCGGCGCGGCCCGCCCCAGACCCCGATGATCAGGTACATCGGGACCAGCATCGCCTCCCAGAAGACGAAGAAGAGGAAGAGGTCGAGCGCCACGAAGACGCCGAGCATCCCCGTCTCGAGGAGGCACATCGCGATGAGGAACTCCTTCACGCGGGTCGTGATCTGCGTCCAGGCCGACAGGATGCAGAGCGGCGTGAGGAGCGTCGTCAGGAGCACGAGGAGGAGGCTGATGCCGTCGACGCCGAGGTGGTAGCTGATGCCGGCCCCCGGGATCCACGCGCGCTGCTCCGCGAACTGCATGCCGGGCCGGACCCGGTCGAAGCCGACCCAGAGGAGGCCGGAGACGAGGAACGTGGCCGTGGTCACGGCGAGCGCGACCTGGCGCAGCCGGCGCGTGTCCCGCCGGTCCAGGAGCAGGAGGGCGGCCGCCCCCAGGGTCGGCAGCCACACGAGCGTGCTCAGCAGCACCGGGGACCTCTCACCGCGGCCAGAGGAACCAGCCCACGAGGGCCACGACGCCCACCAGCATCGAGAGCGCGTAGTTCATGACGAAGCCGGTCTGGTAGCGCCGGAGCCGGCCCGCGGCCCGCTCGACCACGGCGGCGACTCCGTTCACCGCGCCGTCGATCACCCCCGCGTCGAACGCGTCGGCGCACCACCGGGAAAGCGCGAAGATCGGCTGAACGATCACACGGTCGTACAGCTCGTCGACGTAGTACTTCCCGAGCAGCAGCCGGTGGATCCCGCTCTGGGGCACGCCGACCTTCGCGAGGTCCGCCCGCCCGCGGAGGTACATCTCCCAGGCGACGAGAAGCCCGGCCAGCCCGGCCGCGACCGACACCGCCATCACCCCCCAAGCGGGCCCGTGGTGGCCGCCCTCCGTCGCGTGGCCGCCGGCCAGAACGGGCGCAAGGAAGCGCCCGATCGCCGACCCGTGCTCGCCGGGCAGCCCCCACACGCCCGCACCCGCGGCGAGCACCGCCAGAACAGCGAGGGGCACCGTCATGACCGGCGGCGACTCGTGGAGGTGGTGCGCCGCCTCGTGGTCAACCCGGGAGCGTCCCAGGAAGGCGAGGAAGACGAGCCGCCACATGTAGAAAGCGGTCAGCGCCGAACCCACCAGGCCGAGGAGGAAGATAACGGGCTTCCCCGCGAACCAGGCGCCCGCGAGGATCTCGTCCTTCGAGAAGAACCCAGAGAACGGCGGGAGGCCCGAGATCGCCACCGTCGCGACGAGCATCGTGTACCAGGTGACGGGGAGCTTCCGGCTGAGGCCTCCCATCTTACGGAGGTCCTGCTCGCCCGAGAGCGCGTGGATGACCGACCCGGCTCCTAGGAACAGGAGCGCCTTGAAGAACGCGTGGGTGACCAGGTGGTAGACGCCGGCCGCGTACGCCCCCACCCCCACCCCGACGAACATGTAGCCTAGCTGGCTCACCGTCGAGTAGGCCAGGACGCGCTTGATGTCGGTCTGGACGAGCCCGATCGTCGCGGCGAAGACCGCCGTCAGCACCCCGACCCACGCCACCACGTCGAGGGCCACGCCGGACCGCTCGAAGAGCGCGTGGGCGCGCGCGACCAGGTAGACGCCGGCGGTCACCATGGTCGCCGCGTGGATCAGGGCCGACACGGGCGTCGGGCCCTCCATCGCGTCCGGGAGCCACGTGTGGAGCGGCAGCTGCGCCGACTTGCCGCACGCGCCCAGGAAGAGGAGCAGGCTGATCGCGGTGGCCGTCCCCACCGCCAGGGTCGGAGCCTTTTGGAACACCTCTGCATACTCGAGCGTCCCCAGCGTCGTCCAGAGCAGCATGACCCCGAGGGCGAACCCGCAGTCGCCGACCCGGTTCACGATGAACGCCTTCTTTCCGGCGTTCGCCGCCGACTCGCGCGTGTACCAGAACCCGATGAGCAGGTAGCTGCAGAACCCGACCGCCTCCCAGAACACGTAGAGCAGGAGGAAGTTCCCGGCCAGTACGAGCATGACCATGGAGAAGACGAAGAGGTTCAGGTACGTGAAGAAGCGCGGGTAGTCGGGGTCCTCGTGCATGTACCCGATCGAGTAGACGTGGATGAGGAACCCCACGCCCGTCACGACCAGCAGCATCACGGCCGAGAGCTCGTCGAGCTGGAGCGTCACGGGCGCGCGGAAGCTGCCGGCGACGATCCAGTCGAAGAGCGGCCCCCGGAACGTCTCGTGCTCGCGCCAGACGCGGAGGAAGGCGAGGAGCGCCACGCCGAACGCCAGGCCGACGGCGGGCACTGCCACCCAGTGGGCCCGGCGGCCCAGGCGGCGGCCGAAGACGAGGTTGAGGAGAGCTCCCGCGAGCGGCAGCGCGGGGATCGGCCAGACGAGGTGGATCATCCGTGTGCGGCCATCGGGTGCGGACGCAGCGCGGCCCGGGGCGCGCCCCGGGCCGTCCTGACGTGCCGACCCACCCTAGCGGAGCCCCCCGGGGGTGTCAAGGCGCGCACCCCGAACGCAGTCAGTTCGGGGGCCCGGTGGCCGCCCGTCCGACGGTCATGCCCAACCAGCAGAGGACGAGGCAGAGCCCGTTCGTCACGACGAGATTGGCCCACGCCTTGCCCCACGCATCGACGCTCATCAGGCGCACCGTCTCGTACGAGAAGGACGAGAACGTCGTCATCCCACCCAGGACGCCCACGGCGAGGAAGAGCCGGAGCCCTTCCGGTACCAGGGCGGCGGCCGCCAGATGCTGGACCAACCCGATGAGGAAGGCGCCCGCGACGTTCACGGCGAGCGTTCCGTACGGAAAGCCCATGCCCAGCCAGTGGACGGCGAGCACGCCCGCCAGGTACCGCGTGCAGGTCCCCAGCGCCCCGCCGACGCAGATCAGCGCCAGGTGGCCCACGCGGTCCCCACGGCCCGGCCGCAGCTCAGCCGCCGCCCCCGGCGCTGAGCCCGAGCTGCCGAAGCTTCTTGCGGAGCGTGTTGCGGTTGATCCCGAGGAGGGCGGCCGCGCGCAGCTGGTTCCCGCCGGTCTCGCGCAGCACGGCGCGCAGCAAGGGCCGCTCCACGAGCCCGATCAGGAGATCGTAGAGGTTGGCCGACTCGCGCCGCCCCAGCCCGTGGACGCACTCGGTCAGCTTCTGCTCGACGAGCTGCTCGAGGGTTCCGGAGGCGGCCGGCGGCGGACCCGTGCCCGGCGCGATCGGGAGGTGCTCGGGCAGGATGACGCCCCCCGTCGCCATCACCATCGCGTGCTGGATCACGTTCTCCAGTTCGCGCACGTTGCCGGGCCAGCCATAGCCCATGAGGCGCTCGAGGGCCTCGGTCGCCACGGCGCGCTCGCCCAGCTCGGCCCCGTACTTCCCGAGGAAGTGGTCCACCAGGAACGGCAGGTCCTCGATGCGCTCCCGGAGCGGCGGCAGGGTGAGGGTGACGACGTTCAGGCGGTAGTAAAGGTCCTCGCGAAAGCGGCCGTCGCGGATGAGGGCCTCCAGGTCGCGGTTCGTGGCGGCGACGACCCGCACGTCGACCGGGATCGACTCCCCGCCGCCGATGCGCTCGAGCCGTCGCTCCTGGAGCACCCGCAAGAGCTTCGGCTGGAGCTCGGGGCCTAGGTCCCCCACCTCGTCGAGATACATGGTGCCGCCGTGGGCCAGCTCGAACCGACCCAGGCGGCGCTGGTGGGCGTCCGTGAAGGCACCCCGCTCGTGCCCGAAGAGCTCGGACTCGAGGAGCGTCGCCGGGATGGCGGCGCACGAGACCGCCACGAACGGCTTGCCGGCCCGCCGGCTGTAGTGGTGGATCGCGCGGGCAACAACCTCCTTGCCCGTCCCCGATTCGCCGCGCAGGAGGACGGTCACGTCGGTGCCGGCGATCCGGCCGATGGTCTTGTAGACCTCCTGCATCCGCGGCGACTTGCCGACGAGCGCGCCGAACTCCCACACCTCCTGGATGCCCGTTCGCAGCTCGACGACCTCGCGGGCGAGGGCGCGGGCGGAGAGCGCGCGCTCGGCCAGGAGCCGGACCTCGTCATTGTCGAAGGGCTTCGTGAGGTAGTCGTAGGCCCCGCGCTGCATCGCCTCCACCGCGGAACGGACGCTGCCGTGCGCCGTCATCACGATCACGGCCGTGTCGGGCGCCGTGGTCTTGAGCCGCGACAGCACCTCGAGCCCATCGACGTCCGGCATCCGCACGTCCACGAACGCCAGGTCGTACGGCTCGGCGGCGGCCCGCGTGAGCGCGCCCGCGCCGTCCTCAACGACGGCGACCGAGTGGCCGGCCTGACGCAGCACCCGCTCGAGGAGCCACCGCATCGAGGGCTCGTCGTCGGCGACGAGGATCCGGGCGGCGCTCATCGCACAGGCGGCGGCGACTCGGACCGCGGCGAGCCGCCGACGGGCGGCCCAGCCGGGGGAAGCCCACCGGTGGTCGGCGCGATCGGCAGGTAACAGCTGAAGGCGGTGCCCTTGCCCGGGGTGCTCGCGACACGGAGGGCGCCGCGGTGCTCCTCGACGATGCGGTGGGCGAGCGCCAGGCCCAGCCCGAGTCCCCGGGGCTTCGTGGTAACGAAGGGATCGAAGACCCGATCGAGGATCTCAGCGGGAATACCCTCCCCCTCGTCCGTCACCTGCACCACGACCAGGGACCGCGGCCCGGCCCCGATGTCGACGCGCCCGCCGAAGACGGTGTCGAGCGAGAGTCGCGTCGTGAGGGTGAGCCGGCCCCCCCCCGGCATGGCCTCGATCCCGTTCCGGACGATGTTCTGGAACACCTGGACCAGCCGGTCCGCATCTCCCCACAGGAGGGGGAGGCTCGGGTCGTAGCGACGCACGAGCTGGACCTCGTGGGCTCGGGCTCCGGGCTCGGCCAGGAGGCTCACGCGGTCGAGCAGCTCGTGAAGGTTCACGGGCCCGAAGGTGAAGGTGAGCGGCCGGCCCAGATCCAAGAGGGCTTCCATCACCTGGTTGACGCGGTCGATCTCGGCGAGCATGACGGTCACGTGCTCGCGGAACGGGCCCGCGCCCCCGAGCTCGTCCCCCAGGAGCTGGGCGACCCCTCGAACCGCGCCCAGCGGGTTCCGGATCTCGTGCGCCAGGGCCAGGGCCATCTGCCCCAGCGCGGCCAGCCGCTCGCCCCGGCGGACCTCCGCCTCCAGCGCCCGGATCCGGGACAGATCGCGCAACACGGCGACCGCGCCCCTGAGCCCGCCGCTCGGACCGTGGATCGGCGCCGTCAGCACGCTGACGGGGATCGCGCGTCCGTCGGTCGTGGTGAGCTCGGACTCCGGCTCGGCCCGGCCCTCGGCCAGCCGGACCGTTTCGCTGAGATGCCGAATCAGCCGGGCCTCGGGGCCCAGGCACTCAAGCAGGAGGCGCTCAAGGGCGCGTGTCGCCGAGCGCCCGGTGAGGGCCTCGGCGGCGCCGTTCCACAGGAACACCGTGAGGTCCGGCCGCACGCCGATGACGGCGTCGGGCAGGCTCGCCAGGAGCCGGTCGACCTCGGAGACGGGGCCGCCGCCGATCGTCACGGCGTCACGCGAGGGCGAGGGTCGCGTGGGCGTTCAGGCCGAGGTCGGCCCGCTCGCCGGCCGCGAGCCGCGCGGCGCCGGCGGCCGCGATCATCGCGGCGTTGTCCGTGCAGAGCCGCGGTGGCGGCGCCGTCCAGCCGTACCCGCGCTCGGCGCACTCGACCTCGAGCGCCTCCCGGAGGGCGCGGTTCGCGGCGACGCCCCCGGTGAGCAGGAGGCGCCGGATGCCGAGCCCGCGGGCGGCCCGAATCGTCTTGCGCACGAGCATCTTCACGGCCGTCGCCTGGAACGACGCGCACACGTCGGCCACGCCCGCCGGGGAGAGCGGGGCGTGCTGCCGGACGTACAGGCTCACGGCCGTCTTGAGCCCGGAGAAGGAGAAGTCCGGGGCACCGTCCTGGAACTGGGCGAGCGGGAAGCCGATGGCCTTCGGGTCCCCGCCCCGCGCCTGGCGTTCCACCACGGGCCCGCCGGGATACCCGAGGCCCAAGAGCTTCGCGACCTTGTCGAAGGCCTCGCCAGCGGCGTCGTCCCGCGTCTGCCCGATCATCCGGTACTGGAGCGGGGCCGGGCAGGCGTAGAGCGCCGTGTGCCCACCGGACACGACGAGCGCCAGGAACGGCGGCTCGAGGGTCGGGTCCGCGAGCCGGCCGGCGAAGATGTGCCCCTCCAGGTGGTTGACCCCGACGAGGGGGAGGCGGTGGGCGTAGGCGAAGGCCTTGGCGGTCGACAGCCCGACGAGGAGCGAGCCGACGAGGCCGGGACCGTGGGTCACGGCGATGCCGTCGAGATCCCCGAGCCGCACGCCCGCCTCGTCCAGCGCGCGGGCGACGACGGGGAGAATCACCTCGAGGTGCCGGCGCGAGGCCAGCTCCGGCACCACGCCTCCGTAGCCGGCGTGGATCGCGTCCTGCGACTCGACGACGTTCGACCGCAGCGTCCCGTCGGCCAGGACGGCCGCGGCCGTCTCGTCACAGGAGCTTTCGATACCGAGGACAAGCATGCGCGGGGACGAGGACCGCCCGCCCGACCGCGGTCCCCGGGTCCCGACCGGCGGCGGCGCCGGTCGGGACCCGTCGTTCTAGCCGGCCTTCGCGGTCGGCTTGGTCTTGTCGAGGATCCGGGACGCCCGCAGGATCTCGATCGCGCGCTGGAGCTGGACGTCCCGCTTCATCAGCTCGGCATCAGACAGAGGCGGCGCCCCCGGCTTGGTGGCGGTCACCTCGTCCTTCGGCGGGTCGATCACGATGTCCGGCGTGATGCCCTTGCCGTGGATGGAGCGGCCCTTGGGGGTGAAGTAGCGCGCGGTCGTGAGGCGAAGCCCCGAGCCATCCGCCAGCGGGATGATCGTCTGCACCGACCCCTTGCCGAAGGTCTGCTGGCCGATGACCACGCCCCGGCCGTGATCCTGGACGGCCCCCGCCACGATCTCCGACGCGGACGCCGAACCTTGATTGACGAGGACCACCAGCGGAACTTCGGTGACCGCCCGCTTCGCGTGGGCGGTGAATCGCATGTTCTGGTTCCGCACGCGGCCCTCGGTGTAGACGATGAGCTTGCCGTCGCCCAGGAACTCCTCGGAGACCTCGACCGCCGCCGAGAGGAGACCCCCCGGATTGTTGCGGACGTCGACGATGAGACCGGCGAGCTTCCCGCCCTTGTCGAACTTCTCGACGGCCGAGACCAGGTCCGGCGCCGTGCGCTCCTGGAACTGCCGGATGCGGATGTAGCCGATCCCGGGCTCGAGCTCCTGCGTCTTGATGCTCTGGACCTGGATGACCTCGCGCATGAGCGAGACATCGAACGGCTCCCGGGTGCCCTCGCGTACGAGCGTGATCGTGACCTTGGTCCCCTTCGGGCCGCGCATCCGCTTGACCGCGTCGGGCAGGCTCATGTCCTTGGTGGCGAGCCCCTCGATCTTCACGATGCGGTCGCCCGGCTGAACCCCCGCCCGCCAGGCCGGCGTGCCCTCGATCGGCGCCACCACGGTCAGCACGTCGTCGCGGATGGTGATCTCGATGCCGAGGCCGCCGAAGCTCCCCGACGTCTCGACCTGCATCTCCCGGTAGCTCTCCGGGTCCATGAACGAGGAGTGCGGGTCGAGGGCGCGCAGCATCCCGCGGACGGCGCCGTAGATGACCTCGCGGGGCTCGGTCTCGTCGACGTACTGGTTCTGGATGATGGACAGCACGTCGGTGAAGAGCTTGAGCTGCTCGTAGGTGGCGGTGCGGTCGACGCCCTTAGACGCGCTGGTGCCGCCCAGCGACAACGTCAGCACCGCCAGCACGGCTGCCGTCAGGAACGCCTTGCCGACCGGCTTGCCCCCACGCATGACCGACTCCTTCTCCGCGACGATCGGGTCGCCCATCCGTCGGTCCGGGCCGCTCAGGAGCGGCGCCGGAGCCAGAGCTGGGGGTCCTCCGCCCGGCTCTGGGAACGGACCTCGAAGTGCAGGCGCGGCCCCTCGACCGATCCGGTTTCGCCGACCCGGCCGATCAGCTCGCCACCCTTCACCTGGTCTCCCTCGTCGACCAGAATCTGCGAGGCGTGGGCGTAGAGGGTGTAGTAACCGTCTCCGTGATCCAGGACTAGAAGGTTACCATATCCCTTCAGCCAGCCGCGATACGCCACGGAACCGGGCGCCACCGCCCGGATGGGCGTCCCCTCCGGCGCCTCGATGTCGATGCCAGTGCGGACCGTCTCGGTCCCGAAGCGCGGATGCGTCTCTCGGCCGAAGCTCGCCACGACCCGACCCTCGGTCGGCCACGGGAGCTGGCCTCGCTCTCGCCCGAACCCGACCGCGGGGCCGGGAGCGGGCGCCGGCGTCGCCCGCGCCACCGCTCGCTTCGCGGGGGCGCGCCGCGCCAGGCTCCGAACCAGCGTCTCCAGGCGCCGCGCGGCCTCGGTCAGCTCTCCCGCCAGGCGTTCGTGGGTCGCGCGGTCTTCCCGCGTCTCGGACAGGAGTGTGCGTCGACGCTCCGCCTGCGCCGCGACCTGCGCCCGCTCCGCGTCCACGGCGCCCCGGAGCTCGACGAGCTCACGTCGGGCGCGCCCCGCGGCCTCTTGACGGGCGGCCAGGCGGTCGGCGGTCGCGTCGTATCGCGTCAGCCGATCCAGGTCGTCTCGGGCAATTCCGGCCAGGTCGGCGACCGCACGCTGCCGGGCAAGCGTCGCCGCGCCGGCGGCCCAGGGCGGCATCGCGGGCACCGCCGCCAGCCGGGCGAGCGTCTCGAGGCGGGCCGACAGCGCCGCCTGTTGGCTCACGAGGTCCTCGACCACGCGGTCCCGCCGGCCTTCCAAGGCGTCAAGCTCCGACTCGACCTGGACGATGCGGCGGTCGAGCTGCTGGAGCGCCGCTCGCTTGAGGGCCAGGGTCCGGTCGATCCCCTCGAGCTCGGCAAGGAGCGAGATCTCGCGGCGCCGGGCGGCGGAGGCGCGCTCGCGCGCCTCGTCGAGCTGGCGCCGCACCTCCCCTAGCGCTTCTTGCTTGGCCTTGAGGTTCTGGCGGCCGCTCCGCGGAGGACCTGCGTGGGCGCTCGGGTCCAGCAGCCCGGCGGCCAGCCCGGCCACCGCGAGGACGACGATCCGCCGGCCGAACCGCCACACGGGCCCGCCCCGATCAGGCGCGACCGGCGGCGAGCGCGCCGATTAGCCCGAGCGTCGCGCCCCCGCCGGTTAGGGCCACCAGCCAGAGGGAGGACAAGGGCGGCAGGGGATCGAGCCCCAGCGCGGCGCGGAGCCAGCTGCCGACCCAGAGCGCGCCGGGCTCCGAGGCGAGAAGCAGCACCGCCAGCCCGAGGAGCGAGCCGAGCATCGCCAGACCGAGCGCCTGAACGACAGGGGGCGCCGCCAGCCGGAGCCCGGGCACGCCCGCCTGGCGCAGGACGCTCACCTCCTCGGCGCTCGCCCGACGGGCCGCCCGCGTGGTCCCGGCGGCCGCGGCGAGCGCCGCGAGCCCGAGGACGGCGGCGAGGCCCAATCCGCCGAGACGAACGCCCCGCCTGAGCCGCTCGAGCGGCTCGACCCAGCCGTGGGCCGCTTGCACCTCGGTCACGCCCGGCAGCCGATCGAGCGCGCCGACCAGTGCCTGGAGGTCCGCGGCGCCCATCGTCGAGGCGGGCGTCACCTCGAGCCGCGGAGGCAGCGGGTTCGTGGGCAGGCGGTCGAGGCCCTCCCCGCGGGGGCCGAGGAGTCGGCGGAGCTCGGCCAGCGCCATGGCGGACCCGACGTAGCGCACCTCCGAGACACCGGGCAAGGCCCGGGCCCGCGCGACGACCCCGTCCGGAGCTTCGGGCTTGAGCCCCGCGTCGCGAAGCACGGCCACCACCCGGAGCTCGGCGCGCCACGCGGCCTCGGACAGGCCCAGCGCGAGATCGCCCGCGAGCGTTGCCCCCGCGACGAGCACGGTCAGGGCCGAGAGCAGTACGGCCGCCACGGCGGTCGCCCCGCCCCGGCGGCACGCGCGGAGCGTCGCCTCGAAGAAGTAGCTAGACAGGATCACCCTCGGGGCGAAGCCGTCCCGCCTCGAGCCGGAGTACCCGCCCCTCGAGCGCCCGCGCGCACTCGGGCGCCTGGGTGGCGATCAGGCACGTGGTCCCCCGGAGGGCGAGGCTCCGCAAGAGCGTCGTCACTGTCGCGGACATCCCGGGGTCGAGCATCGCCGTGGGCTCGTCGGCGAGCAGGAGCCGCGGCCGCGTGGCCAGGGCACGCGCGAGCAAGACCCGCCGGCGCTCGCCGGCAGCAAGCTCGTGCGGAAGGGCATTGCGTGCCGGGCCGAGCCCGACCTCGACCAAGGCGGCGAGCGCGCGCTCGCGCGCCTCGTTCCGACCCGCTCCGAGCGCGCGCAGCACGACGGTCAGGTTGCCGAGCGCCGTCCGGTCCGCCAGGAGCCGCCCGTCCTGGGCCAGGATGCCGAGGTTTCGACGGAGCCGCGCCAGGCCGCGCGCCCCCAGCGCGCTGACCTCGGTCCCGTCCACCAGCACGGCGCCCCGCGTCGGGCGCTCCTCGCCCGTGATCAGGCGGAGCAGGGTCGACTTGCCAGCGCCGACCGGTCCGACCAGAACGGCCAGCTCGGTCGGCTTGACCTCGAACGAGAGGTCCACCAGCGCCTCGACGCGCCCGCCTGCCGCGCGCCCGTAGACCTTGGAGACGCCACGGAGTTCGAGCATGGGCTCACGGTCATTATAGGAACCGGGGTCGGCCCACTGGCCGCCTTTTCTGGGGGCCGCGGCCGGCCCGGCCCGGTGACGCCTCGGCTCAGCCCGCGCCGAGCCGCTCGGCCAGGAGGCGGTTGACGACCTGGGGATTCGCCTTTCCCTGAGTGGCCTTCATGACTTGGCCGACGAGGAACCCCGCCGCCTGCTTCTTTCCCCCGCGGTAGTCGCCGACCACGCCCGGATGCGCGGCCACAACCTGGTCGATGACCCGGCCGATCGCGTCCTCATCGGCGACCTGACGAAGGCCCTCCCGGCGGACGATCGCGTCGGGCCCCTCCCCGGTCCGAACCATCCGCTCGAACAGCTCCTTGGCCATTTTCCCGCTGATGGTGCCCTCATCGACCAGCGCGACCAAACGCGCGAGCGCCGGAGGGCGGACGGGGGCGTCCGTGACGGCGGCCGGATCCCCTCTGAGCTCGCGCAGGAGCTCCGACCCGATCCAGTTCGCCAGCGCCTTGGGGTTCGGGTGGACACGCACGGCCTCCTCGAAGTAGTCGGCCAGCGCGCGATCCCCCGTCAGGAGCTCCGCGTCGTGGAGCGGCAGGGCGTACTCCGCGACGAAGCGCTGGCGGCGCACCCGCGGGAGCTCGGGCAGCTCCCGGTCGATGGCGGCGACCCAGGCCGGATCGGGCTCCACCGGCACCAGGTCGGGGTCGGGAAAGTACCGGTAGTCGTGGGCGTACTCCTTCGAGCGCATGGCCACGGTCAGGCCCCGATCCGGGTTCCAGAGGCGCGTCTCCTGGACGACCCGCTCGCCCCGGTCGAGCGCCCGGATCTGGCGCGCCGCCTCGTGCTCGAGCGCGTCGCGCACGTGGCGGAAGGAGTTCATGTTCTTGATCTCGACCTTCGTGCCGAGCTCGGTCGCCCCGATTCGCCGGACCGACACGTTGGCGTCGCAGCGGAGGGAGCCCGCCTCCATGTTCCCGTCGCAGACGCCGAGGTACCGGAGGATTGCCCGTAGGCACCGAAGGTACTCGGCCGCCTCCCCGGGGGCCCGGAGATCCGGCCGCGAAACGATCTCCATGAGTGGCACACCCGCCCGGTTGAAATCGACGAGGCTCGCGCTGGCCGTCTCGAAGAGCCCGCCCTCATGCGTGAGCTTGCCGACGTCCTCCTCCAGGTGGAGGCGCTCGACCCCGACGCGTCGCACGGCCCCGTCGACCTCGACCTCCAGCCAGCCCTCCTCGGCCAGCGGGGCCTCGTACTGGCTGATTTGGTAGTTCTTCGGCATGTCGGGGTAGAAATAGTGCTTCCGGGCGAAGCGGGAGCTGCCGTTGATCCGGCAGTGGAGGGCGCGCGCCGTGCGGATCCCGAACTCGATGGCCCGGCGGTTGATGACCGGGAGGACGCCGGGCATCCCCTGGCAGATGGGACAAGTCTGGTGGTTCGGCGGCGCGCCGAACGCCGTGGCACAGCCGCAGAACATCTTCGAGCGCGTCAGGAGCTGCGCGTGGACCTCGAGGCCGATGACGATCTCCCACCCGGCGGTCATCGGGAGGTCGCTCCCGTCACCGGCGCGATGTCCGGCCGGCGCCGGTCCGTCCCCCGGGCCGCCTCATGGGTGCCGGCCACGCGGAAGAGCGTGGCCTCGTCGAAGGGCTTGCCGATGACCTGGAGGCCGATGGGCAGCCCCGCGAGCGAAAACCCGCAGGGAACCGAGATCGCCGGCACCCCGGCCAGCGGCGCCGGGATGGTGAACACATCGTTCAGGTACATCGCGATGGGGTCGTCGATCTTCTCGCCGATCTTGAAGGCCGGCGTGGGCGCCGTCGGCGACACGATTACGTCGACCTCGGCGAAGGCCCGCTCGAAGTCCCGGCGGATGAGCGTGCGGACCCGCTGGGCCTGCGCATAGTAGGCGTCGTAGTACCCGGCCGAGAGCACGTACGTGCCCAGCATGATCCGGCGCCGCACCTCCGGCCCGAAGCCCGCCGCGCGCGTGCTCGCGGTCATCGCGAGGAGGTCCCGCGCGTCGGTCGCACGGAGCCCGTACTTCACCCCGTCGTAGCGGGCGAGGTTCGACGACGCCTCGGCCGGGGCGACGATGTAGTAGGTGGCCACACCGGCATCCGTGTGGGGGAGCGACACTCGACGGGTCCGCGCGCCCGAGCGCTCGAGGGTCCGGATGGCGTCACGTACCGCGTGCTCGACCTCCGGGTCGAGTCCGGGGACGAAGTACTCGTCCGGGATGCCGAGCGTCAGCCCGTCCACGCCCTGGCCGACGGCGGCCTGGTAGTCGGCGACCGGCTCGTTGGCCGCGGTCGAGTCCAGGGGGTCGGGACCGGCGATCGTCTCGAGCAGGAGCGCGGCGTCCCGGACGTCCTTGGCGAGCGGCCCGATCTGGTCGAGCGACGACGCGAACGCGATCAGCCCGTGGCGCGAGACCCGCCCGTAGGTCGGCTTGAGCCCCACAACGCCGCAAAGGGCGGCGGGCTGCCGCACCGAGCCGCCCGTGTCGGTGCCGAGACCCCCGGCCGCGAGGTCCCCGGCCACCGCGGCGGCGGACCCTCCCGAGGAGCCGCCGGGGACGCGATCGAGCCCCCACGGGTTGCGCGTCACGTGGAAGCCGGAATTCTCCGTCGACGAGCCCATCGCGAACTCGTCGCAATTCGTCTTGCCGAGCACAATGGCCCCGTCGCCGGCCAGGCGCACGAGCGCCGTCGCGTCGTACGGTGGGACGAAGCCGTCGAGGATGCGGGAGCCGCAGGTCGTGCGGATGCCGCGGGTGCACAAGACATCCTTGATCGCCAGCGGGACCCCCTCGAGCGGCCGCAACCGCTCCCCGCGCCGGACCCGCTCGTCGACCAGGTCGGCCTGGGCGCGGGCGGACGAGGCCGCGACCGTCAGGTACGCCCCCAGCGTGTCGTTGAGCCGCGTGATGCGGGCGAGGTAGGCCTCAACCAGACCCCGCGCGGTAACGCGGCCGTCCCGCAGGGCCTCGACGGTCTGGTGGATGGTAAGCCGCGTCCAGTCGCTCACCGGCTCACTCTTCCAGGATGCGGGGCACCCGGAACTGCCCGTCCTGCGGGTCAGGCGCGTTGGCAAGCATGGCGTCCGCGGGATAGGACGGCCGCACCTCGTCGTCCCGCATGACGTTGACGAGCGGGAGGACGTGGGCGGTGGGCTCGACGCCCGTGGTGTCCACGCGGCGCAGCTGCTCGATGTAGCCCAGGATCGTCTCGAGCTGGCGGCGCATCCGCTCCTTCTCGTCGGCGCCGAGGGCGAGCCGCGCGAGGCGCGCGACGTGCTCGACCTCGGCCAGCGTGATCTTCACGTCGCTCATCGTGCCCTCATGGACCCGGGCGGCCCTCGTGGCGGACCGTCGGGTCGGGGTGACACCGGGACGCCCAGAGCGGGGGAACCCGGTACGGAACCGGCGCGGGGCGGCCGCCGGGCGGGGCGGCGCCGATGCGCGGGACGCGCTCCGAGTCTACACCTCCTCAAGCGGGGCGTACTTGAGCAGGAGCCGCTTCCGGCCGACCGAGGCGAAGTTCACGGTGACCACCACGTCCTCGCCGTCCCGTTGGATCCCGGTAAGAATGCCGTCGCCCCAGTCCGCGTGTCGGACGCGTGCTCCCACGCGGAGCGGGTACTCGTCGGCCGGATCGGGGCCCGGGTCCGGACCCGGCTCGGACACCCGCCCGGGCCACGCCCCCGGTCGACCCGGCCCGGCTCCCCCCCGCCGGCCGCCGATCGGCACGACGGCCTCGGCCGGCATCTCGAGGAGGAAGCGGGAGGGCTCGCGCAGCCCCGCGTACCCGCCGAGCCGGCGCTCCGCGGCATAAGACAGGAAGAGGCGCTCCTTCGCGCGGGTGAGTCCCACGTAGGCCAGCCGCCGCTCCTCCTCGATCCCCTCCTCGTCGTCGAGCGCCCGGCCATGCGGGAACACGCCCTCCTCGAGCCCGGTGAGGAACACCGCGGGGAACTCGAGCCCCTTGGCCGAGTGGAGGGTCATGAGGGTGACGGCCGGGCGCGCCTCCTGAAGCTCGTCGACGTCCGCGATCAGCGCCACCGAGTCGAGGAACCCTCCCAGGTCGCCGCCCTCCGGCCGCGCGGCGAACTCCTCGGCGGCGACGACCAGCTCGTCCAGGTTCTCGAGCCGACTCTCGGCCTCGGCGGTCCCTTCCCGGCGGAGCGTCTCGCGGAGCCCGGCGCCGTCGAGGACGGCGGCCACGCGCTCGCCGAGCGGCGCCGGCGTCGCGACCACTGACTGGAGCTGCGCCACCGTGCGCGCGAACTCGCCGAGCCCCCGCCCGGCCCGGCCGCCGAGCGTCTCCGCAGCGCGGGCCGTCGCGGCCAGGAGCGGGGTCCCGTCGGTCGCCGCCAGCTCCTCCAGGCGCGCCAGCGTCGCGCGACCGATCCCGCGCGGGGGCGTCCCGAGGGCCCGCCGGAACGCGAGGTCGTCCGCCGGGTTCGTGACGAGCCGGAGGTAGGCGAGGGCGTCCTTGATCTCCTTCCGTTCGTAGAAGCGGACGCTCCCCACGATGTGGTAGGGCAGCCCCGCCACGCGGAAGGCGTCCTCCAGCACGCGCGACTGGGCGTTGGTGCGGTAGAGCACGGCGACGCCGTCGAGCGACAGGCCATCCCCGCGCAGCTCGGCCACCGTCCGGGCCACCCAGGAGGCCTCCTCGGCCTCGTCACGCGCCCGGAAGAGTCGCGCCGCTTCACCCTGCGCGTTCTCGGTCCAGAGGCTCTTCTCCTTCCGCGCCTGATTGTGCGCGATCACCGCCGCGGCGATCTCGAGGATCCGGCCCGTCGAGCGGTAGTTCTGCTCGAGGCGAACGACCCGGCAGCCCGGGAAGTCCCGCTCGAAGTCCAGGATGTTCCGGAGGTCCGCACCTCGGAAACGGTAGATGGACTGGTCGGGGTCGCCGACGACGCAGAGGTTCCGGTGGACGGCCGTCAGCTGGCGGAGCAGCCGGTACTGGGCGGCGTTGGTGTCCTGGTACTCGTCGACGAGGACGTACTGCCAGAGGTCGCGGTAGTGCGCCAGTACCTCGGGGTGCCGCGTGAAGAGCTCGACCGTCAAGCCCAGGAGATCGTCGAAGTCGACCGCGCCCAGCGTCCGGAGCCGGACGGCGTACCGGGCGTACAGGCGCGCCACCTCCGCCTCGCGGGGGCCCCGCGCCGCCACCTCCACCGCCTCCGGCCCGAGGAGCTGATTCTTCGCCCGCGAGATCCGGGCGATCGCCGCCGCGGGGGCGAGCGACCGCTCGTCCACCCCAAGCTCTCGGTAGCACTCGCGCATCAGCGCGAGCCGGTCGGCCTCGTCGTAGATCACGAACGATCGGGGGTATCCGAGGTGGTGGATCTCGGTCCGGAGCAGGCGCGCGCACGTGGCGTGGAACGTGGCGACCAGGGGCGGGCGACGGGGGCCGGGCCGGGCAGCGAGGATCGCCGCCACGCGCTGCGCCATCTCGCCGGCCGCCTTGTTCGTGAACGTGACGGCCAGGATGCGCCGGGGATCCACGCCTCGGGCCACCAGGTAGGCGATCCGCTGCGCGATGACGCGGGTTTTCCCGCTGCCCGCCCCGGCCAAGACGAGGAGCGGCCCGTCCACGTGGAGCACGGCTTCGCGCTGGACCGGATTGAGCCCGTCGAGCGACGCCGCGACGGCGGCCACTCCGGGCAAGTCCGGCGCCTCCGGGATCATGGGCGCGCCGAGGTTCCCCAGCCCCCGGTCTCCCAGGTGTCTCGACGGTCCTCGACCTGCACATGAGGGCTCACGAGGAGCCAGAGTACACCGGAAGCCCCGAACGTCCGCGTGAGACGCGGCGCGGCCTACTCGACGGTCACGCTTTTCGCGAGATTCCGCGGCTGGTCGACGTCGCAGCCCCGGCGCACGGCGACATGGTACGCCAGGAGCTGGAGCGGCACCGCCATGACGACCGGGTTCAGGAGCTCGCTCGCCGGAGGTACGCGGAGGACGTGACGCGCCTTGGTGGCGATGAGCGCGTCGTCGGGATGCCCGAGGGCGACCAGGAGACCGTCCCGTGCCCGCACCTCCTCGATGTTCGCCAGCATCCGATCGTAGCTGCCGTCCTGGGGCATCAGGGCCACGACCGGCATGTCCGCGTCGATCAGCGCGATGGGGCCATGCTTCATCTCGCCGCCCGGATAGCCCTCCGCGTGGACGTACGAGAGTTCCTTCATCTTGAGCGCGCCCTCGAGGGCGATCGGATAGTGGAGCCCGCGCCCGAGGTAGAGGAAGTCCCGATAGTGCCCGAGCGTCCGGGCGAGGTCGGCCACCGCGTCCTCGGTGCCGAGCGCCGCCTCGACCAGGCGCGGCAGCTCCAGCAGCTCCGCCAGACGGCGCCGCCCCGCCTCCGGAGCCACGACCCCGCGGACGCGGCCCAGGTGCAGGGCCAAGAGGTAGAGCGCGGTCAGCGTCGCGGTGAAGGTCTTGGTCGAGGCGACGCTGATCTCGGGCCCGGCGTGGACGTACAGGACCCCGTGCGCCTCGCGCGCAAGGGCGCTGCCGACCGCGTTGCAGACGGCGACGACGGCCGCGCCCTTCGCCTTGGCCGCCTGCACCGCGCCGAGGGTGTCCGCCGTCTCCCCCGACTGCGAGAGCGCCACGACCAGGGTGTCGGGGCCGACCTGTGGGTCTCGGTATCGGAACTCAGACCCGATGTCCGCCTCGGCGGGGATCCCGGCGAGGCGCTCGATCATCTGACGCCCCACTTGGCCGGCATGGTACGAGGTGCCGCAGGCGACCAGCACGACGCGCGTGAACCCGCACAGCTCCTCCCGCGTGAGGTTCAGGTCTGGGAGGAAGCAGTCCCCGGTCTCGGGCGAGATCCGTCCGCGAAACGTGTCGGTGATGGCGCGAGGCTGCTCGTAGATCTCCTTGAGCATGAAGTGCCGATACCCGCCCTTCTCGGCCATGATCGGATCCCAGGTGATGTGGGTCACCGCCCGCTCGACCGGCCGCCCGGCGAGCGTCAGGAGCCGAACGCCCTGGCGGGTCACGACCGCCATCTCACCGTCCTCGAGGATCAGGACGTCGCGCGTGTGCGCCAGGATCGCCGGGACGTCCGAGGCCACGAAGTACTCGTCCTCGCCGAGGCCGACCACCACGCCGCCCGCGCCGGTTTTCGCGGCCACCAGCGCCTCCGGCTCACGGTCCGAGACGACGCCCACTGCGTAGGCGCCACGGACCTCCTGGAGGGCCCGGCGGGTTGCCTCGAGCAGGCCGCCCGCCTCCGCCCAGTGGTGCTCGACCAGGTGCGCCAGGACCTCCGTGTCCGTCTCCGACTTGAACGTGTGCCCCTCGGCCTGGAGCCTCGCCTTGATCGGCAGGTAGTTCTCGAGGATGCCGTTGTGCACGACGACGATGGATCCGGTGCAGTCGGTGTGCGGGTGGGCGTTCTCCTCGGAGGGTCGGCCGTGCGTGGCCCACCGCGTGTGGCCGATGCCGAGCGGGCCGTCGAGCGGGCGCTCCCGCAGCACCCCCTCGAGGTTCCGGAGCCGGCCGGCGCTGCGCCGGACCTGCAGCACCCCGTCGGCCACGACCGCGACCCCCGCGGAGTCGTACCCGCGGTACTCGAGCCGTTTCAGCCCGTCCAGGATGATGCCGGTGGCCCCCGCCGCCCCGATGTACCCGACGATCCCACACATCGCGTTCTCACCTCGTTCGGAGTATGCCCCTCAAGGTACCCGGAGACGCCAGCAACCACCGTGCCAGCCCCTCAGTCCGGCGCGCGGCGGGCCGACGGGCGAGCATGCCCCCCTGGCCCGGGTCCACGCGCGCCGGGCTGTTGCGACCGCGCAACCCCCACGGGCGGCACCGCGTTTCACACCTGGCGCC
>DATAFX010000045.1:0-5697 GCA_036257195.1 Candidatus Methylomirabilota bacterium
GGTCTGGCTTCGCCACCACCGCGGCTTCCATGACCGCGGGGTGCCGGTAAAGGACCTCCTCCACCTCGAGCGAGGAGACGTTCTCGCCGCCCGAGATGATGATGTCCTTCGACCGGTCCTTGATCTCGATGTAGCCGTCCGGCTGCCAGACCGCCAGGTCGCCGGTGTGGAACCAGCCACCGCGAAGGGCTTCCTCGGTGGCGTCGGAGTTCCGCAGATAGCCTTTCATGACCGTGTTGCCCCGCAGCATCACCTCGCCCAACGTGGCGCCGTCTCTCGACACCGGCGCTAGCGTGGTCGGATCGGCGACCATCAACCCGTCGAGGGTAGGGTACGCCACACCCTGGCGCGCCGCGTGGGCCGCGCGCTCGGGAAGCGCCAAGCCGTCCCACTCGGGCTGCCAGGCGCAGATCGTCGCCGGACCGTAGGACTCGGTCAGCCCGTAGAGGTGCGTCACCCGGAACCCCATCGCCTCCATCGCCGCGATGACGGACGTCGGCGGGGCCGCCCCGCCCGTCGCCACCTCGACCACGTTGTCGGGCCGGATCCGCACCTCCTCCGGTGCGTGGATCAGCGCGGTGAGCACCGCCGGCGCCCCGCAGAGATGCGTGACGCCGTGGCGGCGGATGAGTCGGAAGATCAGGGCCGGATCGACCTTGCGGAGGCAGACGTGCGTGCCCCCCACCGCCGTCACCGCCCACGGATACGTCCAGCCGTTGCAGTGGAACATCGGGAGCGTCCAGAGGTACACGGAGCGCGGCGTCAACCCGAAGGCCAGCGCGTTGCCGAGGGCGTTCAGGTAGGCGCCCCGGTGCGAGTACACGACCCCCTTCGGATTCCCGGTCGTTCCCGACGTGTAGAGGAGCGCCAGCGCCTGCCACTCGTCGGCCGGGCACGGCCACTCGTACCCCGGATCGCCCTCGGTGAGGAGCGCCTCGTAGTCGGTCGCGCCGAGCCGCGCTCCCCCCCGGGCCGGATCGGCGAGAGGGTCCACGATGTCCACGACCGGGATCGCCCGCGGCAGGAGCCCGAGCGCCGGGCCCACGGTGTCGGAGAGCTCGGCGTCGGTGATCAGGAGCTTGGCCTCGGCGTGCTGGAGGATGAAGGCGATCGTCCGGGCGTCCAGCCGGTAGTTGAGCGCGTTCAGCACGGCCCCCGCCATCGGCACGCCGTAGTGGGCCTCCAGCATGGCCGGCACGTTCGGCGCCATGATGGCCACCGTGTCCCCCGGCCCGATCCCGCGGCGCGCGAGCGCCGAGGCGAGGCGCCGCGATCGCGCCTCGAGATCTGCGTACGTGAGCTGGGCGTCGCCGTGGAGCACCGCCAGCTTCCGGGGGTACACGGCCGCGGCCCGGGCCAGGAAGCTCGACGGCGTCAGCGGCGCGTGATTGGCGGCCCGGCGCTCGAGCCCCTCCTCGAACCGGCTCATCGCCCGCCGCCTCCGGTCGGCGGTGGGAAGAACCGGGCCTCGCGCCGCTCGTCCCAGGCCCGGTTGGCCTCGCCGAGCTCCCACGACCCCATGCACTCCATCTGCGCGGCGACGACGTCGTCGACGAGCCCGCGCGGGTCAGCGTGAAACGAGGCCAGGAGGAGCCGCTTCGTGTGCCGCGCCGCGGTGGGCGCTGCCTCCAGGCACTTGTCGATCACGCGCCGGAGCTCGGCGTCGAAGGTCTCGGCGGGCGCGATCCAGTTGACGAGCCCCATCGCGCGACCCTGATCCGGCGTGAGGTGGTCGTTCAGGAGCGCGAGCTCCTTGGCCCGGCCCAGCCCGACGACGCGGGCGAGCCGGAGGACGGCCCCGTCCGGGATCAGCCCGTGGCGGGTCGCCCCAAGGCCGAGGACCGCGTCGGCCGCGCACAGTCGAAGGTCGCAGGCGAGGGCCAGCTGGAGCCCGCCCCCGATGCAGTAGCCGCGGATCGCCGCGACGACCAGCTTCCCCATGTCCTCGAGGCCGTTCAGCGCGCGGATCCAGTCCTGGAAGAACGGCTCCCCGATGGTGCCGGCCGACAGCGCCTTCCGGTCCATGCCGGACGAGAAGGCCCGGCCTTCCCCCGTGACCACGATCACCCAGGCGTCGGGGTCGGCCGCGGCGGCGGCCACCGCCGCCGCGAGGTCGGCCGCGAGCTGCGCGTCGAGCGCGTTCAGCACCTCGGGGCGCGTCAGAGTGATCCATCCTACGCCGTCCACGGCCTCGTACCGCACGTGCGCGCCGACGAGCTTCACCGGCCCTACCCTCCCAAGGGCCCCCGGGCGTGTCAAGCGCGCGCCCCGGGCGGTGGCGCTCGGGCACGCCGCCCTCAGGCGCGCGGGCCGAGGACGAGCCGCTCGTGGAGGCCCGAAAGGATCTCGTCGACCGCGGCCGAGGCCCAGATCCGGAAGAACGGAGACGCCTGGAGCGCCCCGAACTCGCGGTCCACCCGCGCCCCGGTGGCCTCCGGCGTCTCGCCCGGGCGGGGTACGCGGATGTGACCGTAGACCAGCCGGTCCTTGTCGTAGATCCGTGGGTACTCGATGTAGTGGTACAAATACCGGAGGTCCGCCGTGTAGAAGGCGGCCACCGGGATCGACTGCCACGTCTGTCCCTTCTTCTCGTTCAGGAACTCGGCCATGAGGTCGGCGTTGCTGTCCGGGGCGTCGGCGAGGCTCGGGCGGTGGCTCCGGCCGAAGCGCTGGCCGTCGCGGCGGAAGATCCTGAGCTCGAGCCCGCCGGCCTCGGCGAGCCGCTTCAGCATCGGGACGTCGCGCCGGCAGTCGGACGACCACTCCTCGGAGATGACGAGGATCCGCCGCGGCCCTTGCGGATGAGCGGCCAGCCAGCGGACGGCTTCCGTCTGGGCGCCGGTCAGCCGGAGGGAGTCGTACCAGCTGCGCATCCAGTCGCTCCAGTCCCGCCGCGTGCCGCTGTCGGTCGCTTCGCGGCGCAGGTTCGCGGGGCTGGCGATGTACTGGAGGTACTGCTCGAAGGTCATGCCCGAGGCGTAGCGCTCGGGCGTGACCACGGTCGTCGTCCGGTCCATCATCCCTTGGCGGGCCTCCTGGCCTAGCGGGACCCGAGGAGCGCGCGCGCGATCACCATGCGCTGGATCTCCGACGTCCCCTCGCCGATCTCGCACAGCTTGGCGTCGCGGTAGAATCGCTCCACCGGGAACTCGCGCGTGTAGCCGTACCCGCCGTGCACCTGAACGGCCTTGGACGCGCACCGCACCGCGACCTCGGAGGCGAAGACTTTCGCCATGGACGCCTCGCGCATGACGGGGCGACCCTGGTCCTTCACGTAGGCCGCGCGGAGGGTGAGGAGACGGGCCGCCTCGACCTCGGTGGCGAGGTCGGCCAGGATCGCGCGGATCCCCTGGAAGGCGGCGATCGGCTGACCGAACGCCTGGCGCTCCTTCGCGTAGCGCACGGCGTGATCGAGCGCGCCCTGCGCGAGCCCGACGCCCATGGCCGCCATCGCGATCCGGCCGCCCTCCAGCACCTTCTTCGTCTCCTGAAATCCGCGGTCGCGCTCGCCCAGGAGGTTCGCCCGGGGAACGCGCACTCCCTCGAAAACGAGCTCGGCCGTGTCCGAGGCGTGGAGCCCGAGCTTTCGGTAGCGCTGGCCGGCCCGGAACCCTGGCATCCCCCGCTCGAGAATGAAGGCCGAGACGCCGCGCCCGCCGGCGCCCGGGTCGGTCTTGGCCATCACGACGGCCGTCCCGGCGACGCTCCCGTTCGTGATGAACGCCTTGGTGCCGTCGAGGACGAAGACGTCGCCCTCCTCCCTGGCCGTCGTCCGCATCGCCGCCGCGTCCGAACCGGAGCCGGGCTCGGTCAGCCCCCAGGCACCCAGAATCTCGCCGCGCGCGAGGGCGGGCAGGTATCGCTCCCGCTGGGCCTCGGTGCCGAAGCTGTAGATGTGGTTCGTGCAGAGCGAGTTGTGGGCCCACATCGTGATGCCGACGGAGCCGTCCGCCCGCGACAGCTCCTCGACAACCAGCGCATAGGCGACGTAGTCGAGGCCCGCCCCGCCGTACTCGCCCGGGAGCAGCGCGCCCATGAACCCGAGAGCGCCCAGCTTCGCGACGAGCTCTGCGGGGAATTCCTCGGCCTCGTCGTAGCGGGCGATGGCGGGGGCGATCTCGGCCTCGGCGAACTCCCGGGCCGTGCGCCGCGCCAGCTCTTGCTCGGCCGTCAGCTCGAAGTCCATCGCCAGCCGGACGGGGGGGAGCCCGCCGCCGCCCTCAGCCGTCCCGCCGGACCGAGAACGCCCGCACCATCATGAGCAGGCCGTACGCGGCGAGCAGCCACGGCCCGACGCTGCCGTCCCCGGCGAGGAGCGCGTCCCAGAGCTCCGAGGGGCCCCGGACCACCTCCGCCGCTGCCGGGCCCGTGCGGACGAACTCCTCGACCGCGAAGAGGAGGCAGAGGACGCCGAGGGTGAGCCGCCAGACCATTCAGGTTCGGGCGGGCCGGACGTGTGCGTTCACGAAGGCGACGATGTCGCGCGTCGAGGTGCCGGGCGTGAAGATCTCGCGGACGCCCTCGGCCTTGAGTCGCGCGATGTCGTCGGGAGGCACGATCCCGCCGCCGAAGACGAGCACGTCGTCGACGCCCTTCTCGCGGAGGAGCTCGAGGACCCGGCCGAAGAGGTAATTGTGGGCGCCGGACAGGACCGACAGCCCGATGGCGTCCACGTCCTCCTGGATCGCGGTGGCGACGATCTCCTCCGGGCTCTGGTGGAGGCCCGTGTAGACGACCTCCATGCCCGCGTCCCGGAGCGCTCGCGCCACGATCTTCGCGCCCCGGTCGTGGCCGTCCAGACCGGGCTTTCCCACCAGGATCCGCAGCTTGCGCTCGGTCACGGGGCCCTCATCCGAGCGCCCTCCGGATTCGCCCGGCCGTTTCCTGGATGCGCGCCCGATCCCCGGGGACGACGGGCCAGTCGAAGCCCTTCCCGTCCCCGGTGAAGCGAGGGATGAGGTGGAAATGGAAGTGCAGGACCGACTGGAACGCGGCGACGCCGTTCGCCTGCAGGAGGTTGAGGCCGTCGGGGCGAAGGGCCGCCCGGATGGCGGTCGCTACGCGCTTGGCGGTCGCGATCGCCGCTCGGAGGTCCGCCTCGTCCGTCTCGAACAGGGTGGCCGCGTGGGCCCGCGGGATGACCAGGGTGTGGCCCTCGTTCAAGGGGTTGATGTCCATGAAGGCGATCGTCCGCTCGTCCTCGTACACCCGCGTCGAGGGGATCTGGCCGTCCCGGATCTTGCAGAACACGCAATCCACGGGGCGCGCCTAGCCCTCCTTCGAGGCCTGCTCGACTTCCGCCAGGACGTCGGCGAACGTCTTCTTCGCAGCCTCGATGCGCTCCTTGGAGTCGGGCGCGGTCCCCTCCGCCTCCGCCGTGAAGGCGTCCGTGGAGACCTGGAGGGCGCGAGTGGCCCGATCGTGGAGATCCTGGAGGGTCGACGGCACCTGGAGCGCCCGCCACTTCTCGGTCAGCCGCCGGAACGCCGAGGCCTTGGCGGGGGCTTCCAGCACCGTCTGGCTGAACAGGGCCTCACCTTCCTTGAGGATCTGCGACATCTCCTTGGCCGCCGCGGTGGAGCTGGTCGCGGTCGGGACGACGGTGGCGCTGGCCGGCGCCGAGTACATCCGGAGATCACGGGTCTGGTTGCTCCCCTCGATCTGCCGGATGTCGGACTTGAGGATCCGGATGATGCC
>DATAFX010000055.1:0-19660 GCA_036257195.1 Candidatus Methylomirabilota bacterium
CACCTCGCGCTGCTCCTCGGCCATCTGCGCGGCGCTCCCGAAGGCCCGCGTCACGCTCGGGTTCGCGTAGTCGGTGATCGTGAACGGAAGAGGCCCCGTGCCGAACACGGACTCGAGAATGCCGGCACTGACACCGCTGACGATCGCTGCCGCTGACGGGTACTCCGGGTGCATCGGGGTGGCGTTCAGCGGCGTCCACCCGGCGTCCCGCTCGGTGGCGTCGTTGCCGTCCTGATCGCCATTGCGGATCGCGGTGACGGGCCGCCAGAAATTGTAGTGGAACTTCGCGTCCCAGTCGGCAATGAACACGTTGGCGATGCCCATGTTGAGGAGCGCGAAGAGCCGGGCGTTGTCGGCGAGACCGAGCCCCTTGCTGGCGGAGAGCTGGCGTGCCGCCTGGTTCCAGCTGGGCGTGAAGTTGGCCTGCGACCAGAATCGTACGGCCTCGGTCTGCTGGGGGGTGCGCTTGGTGCTCTTCACGCCGCCGAGCTCCTTGACCTCATTGTAGTCGCGCGCGTAGTGGGCGCTCGACAGGGCCGGTGGCGGGCCGGGCCGGAACTGGTCGGCGGAGGCGATCGCCCACCCTTTGGCCCGGGCGTACTCCGAGAAGAGGGGCGGCGTCGTCGGGATCCAGACCCCGGGCGCGGTCACCGGACGGTACGTGTCGGGGACGTTGGTGTCGTCCTTTGCGCGGTCGGCATTGACGGCCGCGGCCGCCTGCTCACCGATCGCGATGCCGGTGGTCTTTGCGGGGCCGTCGGGGATCGGCTTGAGCGCGGCCTCGTAGGCCTCGTCGACCTTGGCCTTCTGGGCCGGGTACAGCTCGCCCAAGACACCGCGCGCGGCGGCGGCTGCCGCCGCGTCCGCCGAGGCCCCAGCCGCTACTGGAACGGTCAGCACGTAGCGCGTGTAGCGGTCCTGGACGGTGTTGACGGCGTCCGCGATCGCGACGTGGACCATCGCCATGCTGCGAGTCCACGGATTGCCGAGAACATTCGCCGCCTTCAGGACGTCCATCGACGTCTGGTTCCAGTCGGTGACGGCATCGGCCCCCGCGCGGCCGGGCTCCACGGCGAGCGCCAGCACCACCGCCAGGCCCAGAAGGCACCGGGCGGCGCCGGCGCGAAGGAATGCCGGACGGTGACGCGTCGTGACGGAGTGCTCTGACGTAAGGGGATGCGATCCTGCATGGTTCATAACGACCCTCCAGGCCAGGTGTAACATCGGGCGAGATACCGCTCAGGACATCGATGGGCTGTCCGCGGACCGAGCCAGAACCATTGACTGACTCCCCAGACGGTCGGACCAGATCGCGGAGGTGGCTTGAACCCAACGCCGGTCCGCGGACCCGGTCAACTCGCGCCCGGCCCCCCGCCAGCCTGCGCGAGGAAGCGCCGGGCCTCGCGCCGTCGAACGCTGGCGAATCCGCCACCGTCCGACAGAGCCGGGACGTCGCGACCGGATCTAAGCTCTTGGATTCAGGAGCGTCGGGTCCAGGCAGCGTCCTTGCTTTCTTGACCAGCGCGGCGCGTGCGGCACCTGCGCCGAGAGGAGGAGCGCCGGATGACCCTGGATCAGGGGGGCGGGACCTCCGTCCGCCCGGAGACCGCCCCGAACGGCCGCCTGCTGGCGGTGTCGGTGGCCCCGCTCGAGACGCGCCGCGAGGCCTTGCTCCACGTCGCCGAGGTGGCGGACCGCCTCGGGTACCACGCCTTCCTCCTGCCGGAGGCGTGGTCCCACGACAGCACCGTGCTCCTCGCCGAGGCGGCCACGCGCACCCGGCAGATCCGCCTCGGCACGGGCGTGCTGAGCGTGTGGAGCCGGACGGCAGGGACGATCGCCATGGCCGCGTCGACGCTCCACGCGGCCTCGGGCGGGCGTTTCCTCCTGGGTCTCGGGGCGAGCACCGCGCAGCTGACCGAGGGCCTGCACGACGTGCCGTTCCGGGCGCCCGTGGCGCGCATGCGGCGCATCGTCACGCAAGTCCGCGCGCTCCTCCGCGGCGAGCGGATCCCGCTGGCGGTCGCGGCGGAGGGGCGCCCGCTCCGGCTCGGCCTGGGGCCGGTGCCCGAGGTGCCCATCTACCTGGCCGCGCTGGCCCCCACCAGCGTGCGGCTCACGGGCGAGCTCGCGGACGGATGGCTCCCCTTCCTGTTCCCGCGGAGCCGGATCCAGGACGGGCTGCGGCTGCTCCGGGACGGGGCGGCCCGGAGCGATCCAGACCGGTCGGTCCGTATCTGTCCGACGATCCCGACGGCCGTGGCGGACAACGGCGGGGACGCGCGGGAGCGCGCGGTGTGGTTCGTCGCGTTCTACCTGGCGAGCATGGGAGAGCTCTACCGCGGGACCCTCGCGCGGCTGGGGTACGCGGCCGAGGTCGAGGCCGTCCTGGCGGCCAACCCCCCGCGGACGCCGCCCGTGCTGCCGCGAAGCGCCGAGGGGCTGCTCGACGAGCTGACCATATTCGGCAAGGCCGACGCGGCCCGCGACCGGCTCGCGGCGTGGTACGCCGCGGGGGCGACGATGCCCGTGCTCCTGCTGTCCCCCGACCTCACGCACGCCCAGATCGAGCGCACCCTGAAAGCGTTCCGGGAGTGACGGGCTCGACCGCCCTCAGTCCTCGTGGCCCATGTCGGCTAGGGCGGCCTCCACCTGCGGCACCCATAGGCGCATGCCCATCTCCTGGTACAGGAGCTTCGCCGTGTTCAGGTGCTCCGCCCCCCGCTCCGCGTCCCCCGCTCGCCCCTACAGCGTGCCGAGGCCACGATGACAGTGGGCCACGAGCGGGCGCATGCCGAGCTCGGTCGCGAGAGTGAGACTCTGGCGGTAGAGGTCGTCCGTTGGGGCCGCACCCTCCTCACGGCGGGACGCTATCTCCCCGAGGAGCCTGCACATGTGGGCCTCGTTCCCTCGTTGTCCGTGGGCGCGTGAGAGCTCGAGGGCACGAAGCGCGAGCCCCGTTGCCTCGTCAAGCCGACCGGCACGGAGATGCGCCTCGCCGAGCCAGGACGTCCAGATCGAGAGGTCCACCTTCCACGGCGTGATCAAGGCTTCCTCGAGAAGGCGTATCGCCTCCGGAAGCCGCCCAGCCAGGACACAGGCGCCACCCAGCTCCGCCGACACGATCGGGACCCACACCGCGATGTCCCACGCCCGCGCCAGGCCGAGGCTCTGCTCGAGGCCAGTGATCGCTCCGTCCACGTCGCCCCGTCGGACCTACGCCCGCGCACTGGCCAGCCTCGAGCAGGGTCTCGGGGATGGCCCTGCAGTTGACGTCGACGAAGGGCCCGGCGGCGCGGGGGCCCGCCCGGTGGAAGATCCCGGCGAGGAGCCCCTTGCCGGTACCCGTCTCGCCCAGGATGAGGATCGGCGCCAGTCGCCGCGCTCCCTCCGCCTGGCGGTGGAGCAGGCGCTCGACCTGCTCTCGGACGGCGGCGGGCGGGGCTCTCCCCGAGGAGTTCGCCGAGGGGAGTCATCCGACACATCCGAGCCGCTTCGTCCGCTGTCGAAAACTGCCGAATTCGCCGGCGTTCGACGCTCCTGATTCTCCTCGCCTCACGGAAGTACGCGATTTTGAAGCTCTCGAGTCCGGCATGGCGGTTGCCCCTCTGTCGGGCCAAGCGCCCGGTGGCCCGACGGGGCCGGGACGAGGAGGACACGATGCGAGCAGTCGAGCGAATGGCCGATCGATGCCTGGGCTACCTGGGTCTGTTCCTGATCGGCGCCATCGGCTGGGTGGCGGAACGGATGGAGCCGGCCCCGCACCCAGCGCCCCGAGCCCGCGCCCGGCGCGTCTCACCCCACACCACGAGGAGGGCAGAAGCATGATCCGGAAACTCGGACGGAACGTGACCCGCTGGACGGCCGCGCTCGCTGCGGCGGTGGCCCTCGTCGGAACGCCGGTCGCCGCGCGGGCCGACGAGACCTGCCAGTCGCCCTACATGCCCAAGATCACGGGCGAGGAGGAGTACGTGTACGTCTGGACCCTCGGCGTGGAGGGGCTGGGCGACGGCTCGGACAAGCTCGTGACCGTCGACGCGCGCAAGGGATCGCCCACCCACGGCCGGGTGATCCACTCGGTGTCGGTCGGGGGCCGCCACGAGGCGCACCACGCCGACTTCACCGACGACCGCCGCTTCCTCTGGGCGAGCGGGCTCGACACGAGCCAGATCTTCGTCTTCGACGTCGCGACCGACCCGGCGAAGCCGCGCCTGGTCAAGACGATCGAGGACTTCGTCCAGGCCTCCGGCGGGGTGGTGGGCCCGCACGGCTTCTACGCCCTGCCCGGCCGGATGCTGGTCGGCGGACTGTCGAACAGCAAGGACAAGACCGGCCGGACGGCCATCGTCGAGTACACAAACGAGGGCAAGTTCATCGCCACCCACTGGATGCCCACCGACGCGGACCCGCGCGGAGCCGTCATCGAGAAGGTGGCCGACGGTTACGGCTACGACGCCCGGGTGCTGCCGCGGAAGAACGTGATGTTCACGACGTCGTTCACCGGCTGGTCCAACTACATGCGGAACTTCGGCGAGATGCTGCAGGACCAGGAGGCGATGAAGCGGTTCGGCCAGACCGCGGTCGTCTGGAACTTCCACACCCGCCAGCCAAAGAAAGTCTTCCACGTGCCCGGCGCGCCGCTCGAGGTCCGCGTCGCGTGGGGGCCGACCCACAACTACGCCTTCACCACGACGGCGCTCACCTCCCAGATCTGGCTGATCTACGAGGACGCCCAGGGCGAGTGGCAGGCGAAGGCGGTGGCGGACATCGCCGACCCGAAGAAGATCCCGCTGCCGGTGGACATCAGCCTGTCGGCCGACGACCGGACCCTCTGGGTCGACACGTTCATGGACGGCATGGTCCGCGCGTACGACGTGTCGGACCCGTTCAAGCCGAAGCAGATCTACGAGAAGCAGATCGGCCGGCAGCTCAACATGGTGTCCCAGAGCTGGGACGGCAAGCGCCTCTACTTCACCAGCTCGCTCATCGCGCTCTGGGACAAGCAGGGCGCTGACAACGAGCAGTTCCTCCGGGCGTACACCTGGGACGGCGCGGAGCTCCGCGACCGCTTCGCCCTCGACTTCACGGCCTTGAAGCTGGGACGCCCGCACATCATGCGATTCGGGAGCGCGGCTCTTTACAAGTAACGGCGACCCGGGGCGTCGGGGTCCCTCGGCCCCGTCGCCCCCGGCCCCCGGAGGAAGGGAGACGGCGATGACGGCTCGAGGATCCACGACGGAGCGACGCGAAGCGGGCCGGAGTGCGGTCGGCCGCGCGGCGGCGGTGGCAGGCATGGTCGCGCTGCTGGCTGGCGTCTCGACGCCCCAGGCCCGGGCGCACGGCGGTCACCCGCACGGCGGGCCGGCGGCGATCCGGTCGGCGGTCTCGGCGGCCGACAGCGAGCTCAGGGCGCGCAGCGCGCGGTTCGACTTCGACGCGCCGAGGCCCGGCACCTACCGGCTGCCGGTCGTCAAGCCGGCGGCCGACGGCGCGGTCGTGGACGCCGCCGGCCACCCTCGGCGCCTCCGCGAGGCGCTGGCCGGGAAGGTCGTCGTCCTGAGCTTCATCTTCACGCGCTGCAGCGACGCCAACGGGTGCCCCCTGGCCACGGCCGTGCTCCACCGGCTCCACACGGCGACCGCGGACGACCCGGAGCTGGCCCGGAACCTGAAGCTCGTCACGCTCAGCTTCGACCCCGCGCACGACACGCCCGGGACCATGGCCAGATACGGGGCGGTGGCCGCGACGCGGGAGCGGCGGAGCGCGTGGGAGTTCCTGACCACGTCCTCGGAGCGCGAGCTCGCTCCCATCCTGGCCGGCTACGGCCAGCTCGTGCAGCGCCCCGCGGGTCCGCTGGTCCCGGGCGTGACGGCGGCGAGCCCCACTCATCTTCTCCGGGTCTACCTGATCGACCGCCAGCAACGCGTCCGCAACATCTACGGGCTCGACTTCCTCGACCCGCGGCTGCTCATGGCGGACGTCCAGACCCTCCTCCTCGAGGAGCGGCAGGCCCAGCGGTGACGCCGTCCGGTCGGGGCGGCGGGGTGCGCCGGTACGGCGGCCGAGCCCCCCCGCGAGGACGGGACTCGGCCAGCCCGGGCGCCTACCGCGCGGGCGCTCCGCCCAGGCGGAGCAGCGGGAAGATCTGCCGCACCAGCGCCTCGTACTCCTGGGCCGTCGTGAGGTAGATGTCGAAGTCGTGGACGAGGTAGAGGTCGACCGTCGTGAGCGGTGTGCCGGGCCGCGCGGCGGCGACGTCGAGCACCTGGAAGCACGACCGCGTCGAGGCGGGGTGATCCGTCACGAACACGACGCAGAGCTCCGGCCACTGCTGGCCCAGCTGGGCGAGGAGGTCGTCGCCGTGGCTCCGGAGGAACTCCTCCACGCTCGCGCGATACTTGACCTCGATCGGGATGAGCCGGTGGAGCGGCCGGCCCGCCGGCGTCACGCCGGAGGGTTTGTGCAAGAGGAAGTCCGGCAGGAACTCGTCGGACCCGACCCTCAGCGGACGCTGAAGCGGGGTCTCGCGGCCGGCGCGCGACACCCGGTAGCCGGCCCGCCGGAAGATCGATTCGACGAACGCCTCGGCGATCCGGCCCTTCAGGCCCTCGATCTCACCCCCGCGACGCGCCCGCGGCGCCATCCCGTTCCAGGGTAGTCTCGGACGCCGCGGCGGCGGTAGGTTCTCGTCGAGCCGGCCCGGGCCGCCGCCAACCGCCCGCAGGGTATACACTCGACCGTCTATGGCCGCCCCCTCCCACACGTCCTTCCTCGCGCTCACGCCCGACCGCGTGCTGGACGCCGTCGAGGTGGGCGGGCTCCGGAGCACCGGACGCTGCCTGCCGCTCCGCGCCTTCGAGAACCGCGTGTACGAAGTGGAGCTGGACGACCAGCGCCGCCTCGTCGTGAAGTTCTACCGCCCCGGCCGCTGGTCGCGGGAGACCATCCTGGACGAGCACCGGTTCCTTCTGGACCTCGCCGACGCCGAGCTCCCCGCGGTGGCGCCGCTCGATCTCGGCACCGGCACCACGCTGAACGAGGTGGAGGGCATCCTCTACGCCGCGTTCCCCAAGGTGCGCGGCCGCACGCTCGACGAGCTGGACGCCGAGAAGCGGCGCCACATCGGCCGCACCGTCGGGCGCATGCACGCCATCGGCGCCGCGCGCCCGGCGCCGCACCGCCCGACGCTCAGCCTCGAGCGCTACGTCCACGAGCCGCTCGAGGTCCTGCTGAAGGGCGGGTTCGTGCCCGAGAACCTCGGGCCGCGTTACCGGGATGTCGCCCTCCGGATCGCCGAGGCCGCCCGGCCGCTCCTGGCTGCCGTGAAACCGCAGCGGATCCACGGGGATCTCCACTACGGCAACATCCTCTGGACGCCTGACCCCGTGCTGGTGGACTTCGACGACTGCCTGATGGGCCCGCCCGTCCAGGACCTCTGGCTCCTCGCCCGCGGCCACGACGAGGAGGCGCGGCAGGCCCGGGAGGACCTCCTCGAAGGCTACGAGGTCTTCCGGGAGTTCGACCGCTCCACGCTCGCGCTGGTCGAGCCGCTTCGCGCGATGCGCATCGTCTACATGTCGGGCTGGATCGCGCGCCGCTGGGAGGATCCGTCGTTCCCCCCGGCTTTCCCGAGTTTCGGCGATCATCGCTACTGGATGCAGGAGTACGAAGAGCTGGTGCGGGTCGCGGAGGCGCTCGGCTAGCCCCGTCCGGGGGCGCTGGGGCGTCCCGGGAGCCGACACTCGGCGTCGCCCTCGCTGGCCCGGGATGCGTGACACCCGGCGGGCTCCGGCGATACGATAAGTCTCTCACCCGATGGCCGAGATGGAGGAACACCCCATGCGTGCAACGGCAGCGGTCCTGTACGAGGTCGGCAAGCCGGTCGTCGTCGAGGACGTCGAGCTGCTCGAGCCGGGGTCCGGCGAGGTCCAGGTCCGATGGGCGGCCAACGGCGTCTGCCACAGCGACTGGCACGTCGTCAGCGGAGACTACCCGCATCCCCTCCCGGTCGTGCTGGGCCACGAGGCCGCCGGCGTCGTTGAGCGCGTCGGACCCGGGGTCCTGAGCGTCCGGCCGGGCGACCACGTCTGCTCGAGCTACATTCCCTCCTGCGGGAGGTGCCCGTACTGCATAAACGGCCAGCCGACCCTGTGCGCGCTCAGGGACCGGCCGCGCTGGTTCATGCTGGACGGCACCTCCCGCTTCCGCCGGAACGGGCAAACCCTCCACCACTTCCTGCAGGTCTCCGGGTACGCCACCCATGCGGTGCTCCCCGAGGAGAGCGTCATTCCCGTGCGGAAGGATGCGCCGCTCGACGTCGTGTGCCTCGTGAGCTGCGGCGTCCTCGCCGGGGCCGGTCCGGTGTTCAACCGCGCGAAGGTCCAGCCCGGCGCCAGCGTGGCCGTGTGGGGCTGCGGCGGCGTCGGGCTCAACACGATCCAAGCCGCGCGGCTCGTCGGCGCGGGGCGAATCATCGCCGTCGACGTGCTGCCCCGGAAGCTCGCCTGGGCGGAGGAGTTCGGCGCCACGCACGTCGTGGACGCCTCGCGGGAGGATCCGGTCGCGCGGGTGCAGGCCCTGAGCGGCGCCGGGGGCGTCGACTTCGCCTTCGAGGTGGTCGGGACCGCGAAGACGATCGAGCAGGCGCTGCTGGCGACCCGGCGCGGGGGCACGTGCGTGGCGGTCGGCGTCTCCCCGGCGGGGACGCGCCTGTCGATCGACCCGATGCTCCTGCTCCAGCAGCGGGTGCTGACCGGCAGCTCCTTTGGCGCCGGCCACCAGCGCACGGACGTGCCGATGCTGATCGACCTCTACATGAGCGGCCAGTACCGCCTCGCCGAGCTGATCAGCCGCCGGCTGCCGCTCGCCGACCTCGACCACGCCTTCGAGCTCATGCTCCAAGGCGAGGTCAAGCGGAGCGTCATCGTCTACCCGTAGCGGGCCCGGCCTCCAGGAGTCAGGAGCGCGGCCGCCACTGGCCGCCGATCAGAAGGCCTCCGGCGGATTGGAGGGCGGCGGCGGCTCCAGCAGGGTGCGGATCTCCTGGGCGCGCGTCTCCATGGCGGCGGCCGCGGCGTCCCGGTTGTACTGCCGCAGGAGCTGGGCGTTTTCCTCGAGTGCCGCGGCGACCTCGGGGTGAACCGGACCCACGACCTCTTCGCGGATCGTCACCGACCGGTTGAGCATCGTCTCGCCCTGGGCGTAGTTCCCGTCGATCAGCGACAGGCGGGCCTGGGAGTTGAGCCGCCCCGCGATCTCGTCGGGTCCCGGCGCCCCGAGCCGCGATCCGGGAGGGAGCGGCGTCGCGAGGGCGCCCACGGTGGCGTCCGCCGGGAGGCTCCCCCGGGGCGCGATCACGGTCGTCGGCAGGACCACGCCCGGCACCAGGCCGACCCCGACGATGGGCGTGACCGGGCTCGGGAACACGCCGACCGTCGCCCCGGACGCGGTCCGCGGCACGCCGATCACCGCATCGACCGGCACGGACCCCCGGATGGCGCCGACGCTCGAGCCCGGGGGGAGCGCTCCCCGGATGGCGCCGGTCGTCGCCCCCGGGGAGACCGGGGCCGCGATTGCGCCGGTCGTCGCGCCCAGGGACACCGGGACCGCGAAGGCCCCGCGGGTGACGGTGGGGGACTGCGCGTGGCCCACCACCGGCAGCGCCACGGCCGCCACGACGATCGGGGCGATGAGGGCCGCCATTCGTGCTCGCATGTTCGATCCTCCGCCTCCCCCCAGGGAGGCACCCGGTCCACCGGCGCGTCAGATTCATTCTACGTCGCGACGGTCGCGAGGGCGAGCGCCACCGCGAGCCTCGCGCCGCCGCCGCTCCTCGGGCGCCGCGACCCGCGGTACCCTAGACCCGTGCGGATCGCGACCTGGAACGTCAACTCCCTGAAGGCCCGGCTGGAGCGGGTGAGCGCGTGGCTCGTGCGCGCCCGCCCGGACGTCCTCCTCATGCAGGAGACGAAGCTCACGGACGCCGATGCGCCGGCCGACGTCTTCCGCAACGCCGGATACGAGCTGGCGCACCACGGCGAGGGCCGCTGGAATGGGGTGGCGATCGCGAGCCGGGTCGGCATCGCGGACGTCGTGACGAACTTCGGCGAGCCGCTCCGCCCAGCGCGCACCGAGGAGGCGGGTGACGACGAGCCGCTCGCGGAGGCTCGGATGATCGCGGCCTCGTGCGGTGGGGTCCGCGTCGTCTGCGTCTATGCGCCCAACGGTCGGACCGTTGGCTCGATCTTCTACGACGCGAAGCTCGTCTGGTTCGATCGGCTGGCCAGCTGGCTGGCCGCGGCGACACGGCCGGACGAGCCTTTGGTCCTCGGCGGGGACCTCAACGTCGCCCCCACGGACATCGACGTGTGGGACCCGGCAGCCTGCCACGGGGGCACCCACGTCTCGGAGCCGGAGCGGAAGGCCTTCGCGCGTCTCCTGGACTGGGGGTTCGTCGACATCTATCGCCGGCAGCATCCGGAGCCCGAGCGCTACACGTGGTGGGACTATCGCGCCGGCAACTTCCACAAGAACTACGGCATGCGCATCGACCACCTGCTCGTGTCTCCGCCGGTCGCGGCCCGCGTCGTGTGGACCGAGATCGACCGCGAGACGCGGAAGGGGAAGCCCACGCCCTCCGACCACACGCCCCTCGTGATCGACCTCGACGAGCCGGGGCATCCGTTCGACGCCGGCTGGACGTCCGCCCAGGCGCGCATCGCCGCGCGGCGCCCGCCGTGACCCTCGAGCCACCGATCGAGCCGATGCTGGCGAAGCTCGCCCACGAGCTGCCGGCCGGCGAGGGGTGGCTGTTCGAGCCGAAGTGGGACGGGTTCCGCGCGATCGTGTTCCGCGACGGCGACCGCGTGTACCTGCAGAGCCGCGACCTCAAGCCCCTCGATCGCTACTTCCCCGAGCTCCTGGCGCCGCTCCGCGCCGCCCTGCCCGAGCGCGCGGTCGTCGACGGCGAGATCGTGATCGCCGCGGAGGACGGGCTCGACTTCGACGCCCTCCAGATGCGCCTCCACCCCGCCGCCTCGCGGGTGGCCCGGCTGGCGGCCGAGACGCCGTCGTCCTTCGTCGCCTTCGACCTCCTGGCGGAGGGCGACCAGGATCTCCGTGAGCGTCCCCAGTCCGAGCGCCGCGCCCGGCTCGAGACCGCCCTCGCGCGCGCCGGAGGACAGGTCCACCTCACCCCCTCTACCCGGGATCGGGCCGTGGCCCAGGACTGGTTTCACCGCTTCGAAGGCGCCGGCCTCGACGGGGTGGTCGCCAAGCACGAGAGCACGACGTACCAGCCCGGCAAGCGGGTGATGATCAAGGTCAAGCACACCCGCACGGCCGACTGCGTGGTCGGGGGCTTCCGCTGGCACAAGAGCGGGCCCGGTGAGCTCGTCGGTTCGCTCCTCCTCGGGCTCTACGACGAGGCGGGCGCGCTCCACCACGTCGGGTTCACGTCGTCCTTCACCGCGGTCGCGCGGCGGCAGCTCGCGAAGGAGCTGGCGCCGCTCCGGCAGGACGCGCTCGAGGCCCATCCCTGGCGCGAGTGGGGTGGGGCGGACGAGGGCGCCGTCAGGATGCCCGGGGCGGCCAGCCGGTGGAACCAGGGCAAGGACCTGTCCTGGGAGCCGGTCCGGATCGAGCGCGTGTGCGAGGTCGCGTACGACCACCTGCAGGGCGACCGCTTCCGGCACGCCGCGACCTTCCGGCGCTGGCGGCCCGACAAGCGGCCGGCGGACTGCCGCTACGACCAGCTCGAGGTCACGCCGCCCGCGGAGCTGACCGAGATCTTCGGCCCGGCCCGCGGATAGGGACCGCGCCCGGCACGCCTCAGGCGTCGCCCGCGGGCGGGCGCGCGGAGGGGGATCCCCACGACGGCCCCGCGTCGGGGTCGAGCGGCTCCTGCACCGGCCGGAGCGCCTCCGGCACGTGCTCGAGGTTCACGCGGACGCGGGTCCACGTCGTTGAGCGGCCCCGCATCGAGTCGACGAGGACGTCGGCGGGCAGGAGGTGCCCGGCGGCCGCCGGGTGGCGCGCCTTCCATCGCTCGAGCCCGGCGAGCGCGTCCTCCTTCCGCTCAGAGCGGCCGATCTCGACGAGCGGCTTCGTCGAGACGCGCCGGCCAGTCGGGGCCGCCCCGCCCTTGCGCCGTGACGGCGCGACCCGGCGCGGCTCGTCCGGCTGCTTCCCGTAGTGGGGCGGCCACGGCGCGTCGCCCAGGCCCTCGGCCTCCTGGGCCCGGGAGAGCTCCAGCAAGGGCTCCAGCGAGCACGCGTCGTCGTCGATCCCGGCGTGCCGGTCCCCGATCGCGGCGAAGCGGGCCGGCATCGTGCGGAGCGTGAAGTCCTCCGGCCGGCACTCGCCGAGCTCGTCCCACGTGACCGGCGCCGAGACGCGCGCGTCCGGCCGGGGACGGACCGAGTACGCGGCGGCGACGGTGCGGTCCTTGGCGTTCTGGTTGTAGTCGAGGAAGACCCCGTGACGCTCCTCCTTCCACCATTTGCTGGTGGCAAGCGTCGGCGCCCGCCGCTCCACCTCGCGCGCCAAGGCCAGGGCCGCGCGTCTCACCTCGACGAACGACCACCGGCGGTGAATCCGGACATTGACGTGGATCCCGCGGGAGCCGGAGGTCTTCGGCCAGCCGACCAGTCGGAGGTCGCTCAGGACCTCGCGCACGACGCCGGCCACGGTCACGAGCTGGGACCATTCGACGCCCGGCACCGGGTCGAGGTCGACCCGCAGCTCGTCCGGATGCTCCAGGTCCTCCGCGCGCACGGGATGGGGGTGAAGCTCGAGGCACCCGAGGTTCGCCATCCACGCGAGGGCGGCGGCGTCGCGCGGCACGACCTCCTCGGCCATCCGGCCGGACGGGAAGCGGAGCGCGACGACCTCGATCCAGTCCGGGCGCGCGCTGGGGGCGCGCTTCTGGTAGAAGAACTCGCCGTGGATGCCGTCGGCGTAGCGGACGAGCACGTTTGGCCGCCCGCCCGCGCCCCGGAGCGCGCCATCGGCCACCGCAAGGTAGTAGCGCACGACGTCGAGCTTGGTGATCCCGGACTCGGGAAAGAAGACCTTGCCCGGATTGGTGATCGCGACCTCGCGGCCGGCGACCTGCTCGACCATGCGCGCCGCCCCCGCCGGGGCCATGCTCCGAGCATAGCGAAGATCCCGTCGATGCCGCGACGCTTCCGGCGCCGCTGGCATGGCTCCGTCACCCGAGCTGACCGTCAGCCGGTCGTCACCCTGGCGGCGGGCGCCGGCCCTTCCGGAGCCGGCGGGCGCCTCAGGCCGAAGGCGCCCGGCGTCGGCTTGGGCGCAGGAGCGACAGGATGGCCGATTCGTCCGGGTCCAGCCCCGCGGCGACGCGCCGCCGGGCCGCTCGCTGCATGACCCGCCGCAGCCGGCCGTCGAGGTAGGCGTCGATGACACCTGGGTGGACGTAGCATTGCCGGCAGATGGCCGCCGTGTTCCCGAGGCGTTTCGCCACGGTCTCGATGGCGCGCGCCACGGTCCGCTTCGACTCTAGCGCCGAGCCGACGGCCTCGTCCCGGAGCGAGCTCGCCGCCAGCACCGTCCCCGCCCACGTGCGAAAGTCCTTGGCCGTGAACTCCTCGCCCGCGATCTCGCGCAGGTACGCGTTGACGTCTGCCGACCCGATGGTGCGACGCTGGCCCTCGTCGTCCACGTACTGGAACAGCTCGTGACCGGGCAGCTCCTGGCACTGCCGCACGATCCGGGCCAGACGCCGGTCCGCGACGGCGACGACGTGCCGCTTGCCGCCCTTCCCGCGGAACTCGAAGCGGAGGCTCGCCCCCTCGACCGTGACGTGCCGGGTCCTCAGCGTGGTCAGACCGAAGGAGCCGTTCGCGGCCGTGTATTCGGCGTTGCCGATGCGGATCAGCGAGGTCTCGAGGAGGCGCACCACCGTCGCGAGCACCTTCTCGCGGGGCAACCCCGGCCGGGCGAGATCCTCGCTCACGCGGCGCCGGATCGCCGACAGCTGCCTGGCGAACGGCAGGAGCCGGGCGTACTTGGTGGCGTCCCGGACCTCACGCCAGCGAGGATGGTAGCGGTACTGCTTGCGGCCCCGGGCGTCCCGGCCCACCGCCTGGATGTGCCCCTCCGACGTGGGGCAGATCCAGACGTCCGTCCAGGCCGGTGGGATCGCGAGCGCCCGGATGCGTCGGCGCGTCGCGAAGTCGCGAACGGGCGACCCGTCGGCGGACCGGTACCGGAAGCCTCGGCCGGACCGAAAGCGCCGGAGGCCGGGGGCGCCGTCGCTCACGTATCGCAGCGCCGCGGCCTCGGCGGCCGCGACCGAGCCGGTCGCCGGCGCAACGGGCGCAGCGCCCGCCCGGGTCGCGAGACCTCGGTGCGGCGCGACTAGGGCCAGGCTCACCGTCTTCCTGGGAATGGCATGCCTCCTCTGCGGCGCGTTTGATCGCCTGGCCATGGCAGAGCAAGGTCGCTGCCAGACGACGATGCCCGCGCGAAGACGGGGAACGCGCGGGCGTCCAGCGCCCGTCATGCTGGCGCCGTCGCGACACGATGGCGTGAACACCACGCCTCGTCCGGCCCTACGGCCGCGCTCCGCAGCCCTTGGACGATCCAGAGCGGCGTGCCAGTGCGACCGTCTCCCCGCGACGCGCTCCCGCGCGCCGGGGGTTCGCGAGCGCGCGCTCACGGCGTGAAGTTTGCACGCTGACTCGGCTGTTCGTCGGCCCTGCCCACGGGGCGGCCAGCGCGACGAAGACGCCTGCCACCGGAACGAACACACGGGGGACGTCATGAGTAGTACCTCGGGAGCGGAAACGCTCGATCCAGCGTCTCGGACCGACGAGCTCATCCCCTTCCCGAACCGCCCCGACCCGGCCATGGTGGACCCTTCCCCCGTTCTGGTGTCCCTGCTCGCCGAGCTCCAGGTGGAGGCGGCAGTCCTCGAATGCTCGCTGCTGCCGTCGAGCGACCAGTACGGGATCGTCGTGCAAGCCCCCCAGGAAGGCAAACAGGCGGTTCTCGTGCCGCGACTGGTGCTGGAGCGCGCTCTCGTCGACCCGGTCGCCCGGGCCCGGGTGCGCGACCTTCTCGACACGGTCCTGATTCGCGAGGGGCGGCGCCGGTGGCACCTCGCCTGTCCGCCCGCGAGGTAGCGCGGTCACCGCGGGGTTCCGCCGGCACACACCAGCCGCAAAGGAGGAGCCATGGAGGCACCGACGAGGACCAAGGTCCTGCTCGAGACGATCGAGCGTCGACTTACCGAGATCTCGGAGCGCCAGCACGCGCTGGCCGTGGAGAAGGCGCGACTCATCGATCAGATCACGCCGTTGCGCCTGGGAACCGCCTCCCCCGACGTCGCCCTCGCCCAGCTCAGGTCGAAGGGAATCGTGCTGCGCGGCCTCGCCGCCGCGTCGGCAGCAGCGGACCGCCCCGGCCAGGGCGTGGTCCTTAAGGCGGTCGCCCCGCAGCGGGCGAAGGTGATAGCGCTGCCCACGGGCCGGTCGGAAACAGCGTAGACCGGCGAACCCAGGTCAGGAGGACGACGATGACCGAACCCGCTCCAGCCCGGCGCGCTCCCATTCGGGACGCGCCGCCCATCGACCTCGCGCCCGTCGTGCTGATCGCCGACGACGAGCGCATCCTTCTGGAGCTCTACCGCGAAGCCCTGGAGGACGAGGGGTTCCGGGTGCTGACCGCCGCCAACGGCCGGGAGGCCCTCGCGCTGGCCGAGACCTGCATCCCGGATGTCCTGGTGACCGACGTGGCGATGCCCCGTCTCGACGGCTTCGGCCTGGTCCGGGCGCTGCGCTGCCTCTATCCGAGCGTGCCCGTCATCGTCGCCACCGGCGACTACGACTATGACGGCCACCCCGTCGAGCAGGTGGCGGTCGGGTACGGCGCGGCGGCGACTCTCAACAAGCCCTTCGATCTCGACCGCCTGTGTCAGGCGGTCCGGAGCGTGGTGCCGCACCTCGGGCCAGTGACGCGGGAGTCGCTCCGCGAGTCCCTAGTCGAGGGCGGTCGAGCCGCCTGAAGGGGCGGCCGGCGCCGCGGACAGGCCGGGGGCTGGCCACGGGGCGACACGACCCCGCGGGAGACGGATGTCGAGGCGAGGTCGACGGCGATTCGTTGCCCTGACGCTCGGCCTGACCTGCCTCGGCGCGTCGGGGCTGGCTCAGGCCGCGCCGGCCCTACGGACAGGTACCATCATCATGGGCGTGCCCCGGGCCTCCTTCGTCGTCCTCGGGGCGGACCGACTGTGGAGTAACGCGCTGCCGAGATTCGACGACCTGCCCTCCGAGCGACAGGGCCGGCAGGTGAAGATCGCCGTCCACGACTCGCTCCCGCTGGCGATCGCCGTCGCGGGCATCGCCACGCTCGGGCCCGAGCAGGACACCGTGGAGCACATCCGCCGACTGATTGCCCCGCTGGACCGATCGCGTCTCAACTTCGACACGCTCGTCGAGCTGCTTCGCGCGAGCCTCCTCGAGAAGCTCCAAGCAGTGCGAGGCCCGGCGAAGCGCGCCCTGGCCCAGCATCCGGCCGACGCCGCGGCCAAGATTCGCCTGAACGTGGCGCGGTTGACCCTCCTGGTGGCCTACATCGCGGCGGGGCGTGCCACGCTCGGCTCGCTCACGCTCGACGATCGCTGGCGGGCGAAGCGGGAGACGCCGCCCCATGGGGCAGTGGCGTGGCCCGACGCGCTCGATCACGTGTACACCCGGGGGCCGTACGCGGGCGCCACCGCGCTGTTCGGCTACTCCATTGAGGAGCCGGCGATGCTCGCTGAGCACGTCCGCCGCGTCATCGACGCGGGCATCCGCGAGGACGCCCGGCTCTACCAGGCCCGCGACCGTCACGTCGGGGGACCGGTCGACGTCGTGCTGGTCGACGCCCGGGGAGCCCGCTGCGTTCCGTCGTGCGCTCCTCCCTGACCGTCCGTGACCGTGACGGCGCCGCCGGACGGTCGGCCCGCCGATGATCGCGCGGCGAGCGCTCCTCCGCCTCGGCCCGGCTGCCCTGGCCTGGCCCCTCGTCCGGGCCGCCCGCGGCGCCTGCGCCGATTCCGTTGACGAGGCCTTCGCCGAGCTCGAGCGGAGGACGAAGGAGTACCAGGACGCCTTGACGCGGCTCCTGGCGCTCGAGGAGGAAGCGCTCGCCCGCGCGGCGGCGACCGCCGAGCGCTACCGGACCCTCCACGCCCAGGGGGCGGTCGCCCGCCGCGACGTGGAGCTTGCCGAGGGCGCCGTCACCGAGGCGCGCGATCGCCTCGACGAGACGCGGCGCCAGCTGGCCGACGCCGGGCGCGTCGTCGTGGAGGCCCGGGCGCTCGCCCGCCTCGCAGCACTTCCACCCGTGCGCCCGGGTGAGGAACAGTCCACGCCGGAGGTGCTCCGGTACGGTGGCGCCGGCGCGTGGACGCTCGCCCAGGTCGCCAGCCTCGAGCAATTCTTCGCCTCGCGGTTCGGGCGGCCCCTACCCGTGAGCGCCCGGGGCCAGACGGCGCTCCACGATCGGCTCGGATTCGACCACCGGAACGCCGTGGACGTCGCCGTCCATCCCGACAGTGTCGAGGGGCGCGCGCTCCTCGCCCACCTCCGGGACCGTGGCGTCCCCTTCCTCGCCTTCCGCGGGCCCGTCGCGGGCGCGTCGACCGGCGCGCACGTGCACGTCGGCCCCGCGTCGCCTCGAACGGGCTAAGCGCGTCCGCGATCGGCCGTGCCGGAGCCGCCCCTCGCCCCGGGGACGCGGCGGGCCCACGTGTGGCATCATGTCGGCGGCCGGAGAGCCGCGCGATGACCTTCCAGCACCTCTTCACGCCCTTCCGCCTCGGCCACGTGACGCTGCGGAACCGGATCGTGAGCACGCCGCACGCGACCCGGTTCGGCAAGGACGGCTACGTCACCGAGCGCTATGCCCGCTATCACGCCGAGAAGGCGCGCGGGGGCGCCGGGCTCGTCCAGTGCTTCGGGAGCATGAGCGTTCATCCGTCGAGCCCCGTCCTCGACTGGAACGGGATCAAGAACTGGGACGACTCGTCGCTCCCTTCGCTCGAGGCGTTCGCCCGGACGATCCACGCCGAGGGGGCGCACGTGATGGCGCAGATCACGCACCGCGGCCGGCGCGGCTTCTCCGGCCCGGGCGAGCGGGCGCTGGTGGCGCCCTCCGACATCCCCGAGGCCGAGAACCGCGAGATCCCCCATGCGCTCGACCGGAGCGAGATCGCCGAGATCGTCCAGGCGTACGCCGCCGCGGCGCTCCGGCTCCAGCGCGCCGGCTTCGACGGGGCCGACCTCTGCGCCTACGCCCGCCACCTGATCGACCAGTTCTGGGTGCCGGCGGTGAACCGGCGAACCGACGAGTACGGGGGCAGCCTCGAGAACCGGGTCCGCTTCGCCGTCGAGGTCATCGGCGCCATCCGGGCCGCCGTCGGGCGCGACTTCGTCCTGGGGATGCGCGTCAGCGGCGACGAGCTGATCCCCGACGGGCTCCATCTGGAGGACGTGGTCGCGATCGTCCGCGCCCTCGACGCGCTCGGCCAGCTCGACTACTTCACGGTCTCCGGCTCGACCGGCGAGACCCCGCGGTTCCACCAGAAGCTCATGCCGTTCGCCGACGCGCCGCCGGGAGTCTACGCGTCGCTGGCCGCCCGCATCCGGACCGAGGTGCGGGCCCCGGTGATCTACGCCGGTAGGGTCGTCGATCCGCGCCACGCGGACCGCCTGCTGGCCGAGGGTGCGTGCGACCTCGTCGCGATGACGCGGGCTCTCATGGCCGACCCGTGGATGCCGCGGAAGGCCGCCGAGGGGCGCCTCGACGATATCCGGATGTGCGTCGGCATGCAGGAGGGCTGCCTCGGCCGTTCGAATCGCGGCCTCACGCTCTCGTGCTCGCAGAACCCGGTGACGGGCCGCGAGGGCGAGCTCGGCGAGATCGTGCCGGCGGCCGCGCCGCGTCGGGTCGTCGTGGTCGGCGGCGGCCCGGCGGGTCTCGAGGCGGCGCGGGTCGCCGCGCTGCGGGGCCACCAGGTCATCCTCTACGAGCGGACGGAGGCGCTCGGCGGCCAGGTGCTCGTCGCCGCCCGCGCGCCGCTCCGGCCGGGCTACGGCGAGTCGGTCCACTGGCTCGTGCGCCAGCTCCGGAAGACGACCGCGACCGTGCGGCTCCAGACCGAGGCGACGGCCGAGCGCGTCCTCGCCGACCGGCCCGACGCGGTGGTGGTGGCGACGGGCGCGGTCCCGCGGCGGCCCGACGTGCCGGGCGCGGATCTGCCGGGCGTCGTGACCGTGGAGGACGTGCTGTCGGGATCCGCGACTGCCGGGCCGCGGGTGGTGGTCGTCGATGGGACCGGGCGCGTCCAGGCGGGGCTGGCGGCGGACTTCCTCGCGATCGAGGGCCGCGCCGTCACCATCCTCACCCCGCACCACACCGTGTGCGACAACACCGAGGGGTCCACCAAGGAGCCGCTCCTCGAGCGCCTCTACCGGCGGGACGTCGGGATGATCGTCGACACCCGGCTCGTCGCCATCGAGGCCGACGGAGCCGGCCGGCTCCGGGTGCGGGGCGCCAACGAGTACTCGGACCGCCCGCTGACGCTGGACGGCGTCGACACGGTCGTCCTCGCCTGCGGCGCGCGGGCGGTCGACGGGCTCTTCGCGGCGCT
>DATAFX010000104.1:0-3282 GCA_036257195.1 Candidatus Methylomirabilota bacterium
GGCGAGTTCCACGCGATCGGACGGCTTGATCCTCACGCCTTCGCCGACGACCCAATGCTGGCCCGGATCCTGTCCATCGTCCCCTTCGGCGTGCCGGAGGAGCCGGCGGCCGGGGACGGCGCCCCCATCCGCGCGCTCGTCGGCGCCGGGCCATCCGACCCGGTCCTCCTGTTCGGCGGGATCTACGACTGGTACGACCCGACGCCGCTGCTGGTCGGGTGGCCCGCGCTCAGCGCCGAGTTCAAGGGACTCAAGCTCCTGTTTGCAGAGAACCCCAACCCCGAATCGACGCCGCAGGAAGCTTATCGGCGCGCGGTCGAGCGCGCGGAGGCGATCGGGGCCCTGGGGCGCGGCATCTTCTTTCTTCCCTGGCAGCCGTACCGCACGCGGGCCAACCTCTACGCCGCGGCCAGCCTCCAGGTCGTCGCTTGCCGACCGGGGCTGGAGGCGGAGCTGTCGTATCGGACGCGCCTCCTCGACGCCGCCTGGGGCGGCGTGCCGTTCGTCTCGGCGGGCGGCGGCAGCCTCGCGCGCGAGCTGGAGCGGGCCGGTGCCGGCCGTGACGTCCCGGCCGGCGACGCGGCGGGTCTGCTCGAAGCCATTCGGCACTTCCTGCGAGACGCGGCCGCGCGGGAGCAGGCGGCCGCCGCCGCGCGCCGGTACGCGGCCGAGCGGACGTGGGCCGCCTTGGTGGCCCCGCTCAAGAACGCGATCGCCTCGCTGAGCGTGAGCCCCGGCCGTTTGCCGCTTCCCGTTGTCCCTCCCGTGCCCTCTCGGTTACGGCGGTTGGTCCGGACGCTGCTCGGATGACCCCGGACGTCGCCGTGGTCGTGATCCACCATCGCGGACGCGACCAGCTCCTGGAGTGCTTGGAGGCGCTTGCCAGAGCTACTCGGGGCGGCCGGCGCATGGAGGTGATCCTGGTCGACAACGCCTCCCGGGAGGGCGTCGCTGCCGAGGTCCGGCATCGCTACCCGGCGTTCCGCATCGTCCACTCCCCTCGGAATGTCGGGTTCACGGGCGGCATTCGCCTCGGCGTCGACGCGGCCAGCGCGAGGCACGTCGCCTTCATCAACGACGACGCCGTCGTCGACCCGGACTGGCTCGTCTGCCTGGCGGCGGCGATCGAGACGGCTCCGATCGACGTCGCGGCGGTCGGCGGGCGTCTGACCGACCGGAGCGGCACCCGGAACGATTTCTCCGACGGTTTCGTCACCTTCGATGGCCACGCCTTTCAGATGGATCCAGGCAAGCCGCTCGACCAGGTGAAGCTTGGCGCACCCGGCGAGGAGCGCCTGTTCGCCTGCGGCGGCAACATGATCGTGCGGCGGGAGGTCTTCCTCGAGAGCGGGGGGTTCGACGACGACTACTTCGCCTACCTCGAGGACGTGGACTTCGGCTGGCGGCAATGGATCGAGGGGCGTCGCGTCCTCTTCGAGCCGCGGGCGACGGCACGCCATCGGGGTGGCGCCACGGGGGAGGCACTCGGGATCTATCGACGCGGCTACCTCTTCGAGAAGAACGCCTTCATGACCGCGTACAAGAACCTCGGCGGCGAGTCCTGGCAGGACTTGGCGCCCCCCATCCTCGCCGCCTTCGCGAACCGGGTCGCGCGGATGCTGACCGAGCGGAATCCCGGCTGCGCCATCCTGCGCGAGGATCCGTACCTTCAGGAGCCCGCCCCCCGGTCGTTCGGACGACGGCTCGGCTGGCTCGGCCGGCGCCGCGAGCCGGCCGAGCGCGCGGTGGTCGACGATCCCCTGGCGATCGCCCACCTCCGGGCCATGCTCTGGATCTTCGAGCACGCGGACCGACTGGCCGCCAAGCGGCGGGCCGTCCAGTCACGCCGGAAGCGGAGCGACTCCGAGATTTTCGAGCGCTTCCCGCTGTGGCGCGTTCCCACCTATGTGGGGGATGACCGCTTCGATGGCGACTTCTTCGCGACACTTTGGCCCCAGTTCCCGCCGCTCAGACGCACGACGCTGGCGGAGATCTTCGGCGACCGCCGGTGACCGGGCGCGTGTCCTTTGTCATTCCGACGTTCGACGGGGAGGCCACCCTCCCCCTGGTGCTTGACGCCCTGGCCCGGCAGACGGCCGGTCGTGACTTCGAGGTCGTGGTCGTCGACGACGGCTCCCGGGATGCAACCCCCCGGGTCCTCGAAGCGTACAGCGCTCCATACCGCCTCCGAGTCTTGCGGCAGCCGAACCAGGGCCCGGCCGCCGCCCGGAACCAGGGTGTGCGCGAAGCGCGCGGCCAGCTGATCGTCTTCCTCGGAGACGACACCGTGCCCGAGCCGGAGTTCCTCACCCAGCACTTGACGGCCCACGCCCAGCACCCCGACGGCCGCGTGGCCGTCCTCGGCTACACGACGTGGCCAGCCGGCTGGCGTGTCACGCCGTTCCTGTTTCAGATCAATGAGTACGGCCTCCAGTTCGGGTACCGGCTCATCGCGGACCCGGAGAACGTCCCCTTCAACTTCTTCTATACCTCGAACGTCTCGCTGGCCCGGTCCCTCTTGCTCGAGGCCGGCCTGTTCGACACGGACCTCCCGCATGCCGCCTGGGAGGACGCCGAGCTGGCCTATCGCCTCTCGCGACTTGGCATGCGGCTCGTCTACCGGCCGGGGGCCGTCACGCGGCACCACCACCTCATGACCTTCGAGGGCTTCCGCGGACGACAGCGGAAGGCGGCGGAGGCCGCGACGATCGTCTTCCGGAAGCACCCGGAGCTCGCCGCGGTCCTCGGCGTGCCCCGGGCGCGGCAGCTGTCCTCGGTCGCCGCCCCCTGGGAGCGCGCGATGGAGAGCTGGGCGCGCCTGGCTACGCGGTGGCGGCTTCCCGGCGGCCGGGCGGCGATCCAGCAGGTGATGGCCCGCGAGTACTACCGGGCGCTCGGGCGGGCGCTGAAGTCAGACGGCAGCCCGGGACGCTAGAGGGCGACGGGGACAGGTCTCGCGCCACCTGGAGGTCGTCCTCGTCGGACCGCCGGTCAGCTCCGCTGGGGCGCGGCCAGCACGCAGATGGACTGGCCGAGACACGCGAACTCGTCGGACTCCGGCAGGCGGACGTTGTACTGATCGCCAGCGTACCACCGGACCGGTGTCCAGCCGGCGAGCGTGGCCACGGCTTCCATGAAATCCACCGAGGTGGTGATGTTCCGCGTCGAGCTCCAGCGGTCTCGAAAGTTCTGAGCAGCCGCCGCCAGAAAAAACGGGCGCGCGTAGGCCAGCGTCATCGGCAGACACGAGAAGATGAACCGCCCGCCCGGGCGGACGATCCG
>DATAFX010000127.1:0-3906 GCA_036257195.1 Candidatus Methylomirabilota bacterium
CGCACGAGGTCCAGGATCTCGTCGCGGTCGATTTCGAGCACCCGGTCACGCCAGCGGGTCGTGTCGCCGAAGCGGACGTCCTCGACGGGATAGGCGGCCAGCTCAAGACGCACCGACGCGCTCCGGAGCCGCGGCCGGCGGATCGAAGAGCGTGGGCTCGGTGACGGATGTCTGGAGCGCCGAGAGCGCGGCCAGGACGATCCGACGGCTCAGGTCGCGGTCCGCCTCTTCCGGTAGCTTCGGGTCACCGCACGGGTGCTGCACCTGGACGCCGCGGACGACGCGGTTCGCGTTGGCGGCCAGCGCGATGGCAGGAAGCGCGCCGATCAGCGCCGTGGGAATGCCGACTCGCTCGAGCTCCTTGGCTATCGTTGCGCCGCAACGATGGCAGCTCCCTCACCCAGACACCTGGAGCGCCGCCGCGACCCCCGCGTCCCGGAACTCCTCGGCGACGCGCCGGCCGATCGCCCGCGCTGGGCCGACGGCGGTCTGGTTGCCGACCGTGCTGTAGATCCACGGATAGATACCCCCGATCGCGCCCTCGGCCTCGAGCGCGCGGAGCGTCGCCAGCGGAAGCGCGTAGTCGGGGCTTCGCGTGTTCAGGATCTTCGTGTTGAAGCCCCCGTGCGCCGACTCCCACCGCGTGACGTCGAGCGAGCCGAGTCCGTCGATCGAGTAGCGCCCGGCCGCGAGCGCGCGAGCGCCGGGCAGGTGGTCCGGGTTGCCGCGCGGGACTATCCCCGTGCTGACGACGATCCCGATGGTCGCGCGCGCGAGGTCCGACACCGGCGGGGCCGGGGTCACGCGATCGTACTGCTGCACCTGGATCTCCGAGGCGACGGTCCGGCCGGCGACCTGGGCGAGGAGCATGTCCACGGCTCGCTCGTATCCCACCTTGTCCTTCATGACGAGCCGCCGGATCCCACGCGGGATGTAGCCCTCCTCCGCGGCGGAGCCGAGCGTCTCGCCGCGGGCCAGCCGCAGGCCGAGGCTGGCCATCCGCGCGAGGATCGCCTTCATCTCAGTCGGATCGAGGCCGGTGGGCACGGCCAGGAGCTCGCGACGGTGGGTGATGATGGCGGCGTTGTCCGGATACATCCCGGTGACGGCGGCGATGCCGAGGGACTGGGCAACCCGGCAAGTCAGGGCGCAGCCGAGCCCGTACCGGCCGGAGTCGAACGCCGGTCCGGCCAGCACGAGGTCCGGGCGGTGGCGCCCCAGCGCCTCGCGGATGACCGCCCCTGTCTCGTCTTCGCGCTCCGCGACGTAGTCGTCGCCTCCGATGAGCGTCGCCACGACGGTGCCCTGCGCACCCAGGACCTGCTGGAGGGCGCGCCCCGGCCCGACGGGTCCCTCGCGCACCTCGAGGGGTGTGTGGGCCTGCTCCTCGCCCCCGATCCCGCCGAAGAACTGGTTCACGTAGTGCACGATGCGGACTGGCTGTGCCACGACCCCCTCCTTGCGGCGCTCCGGCCTACGCGCCGCGCGTATCCTACCATTCCGCTCCTCGCCTCGTCGAAGGCGGGCTCCGTCTACGCCGCGTGGAAGTCGGCGATCAGGCGCGCGGGTTGACGAGGATCTTGAGGTGTTCCTGCCCGGGGGATGTCAGCGCCTCGAAGCCTCCCCGCACGACGTCGCCGAGGGGGATCTCCGCGGTCACCAGCGGGAGGCCCCGGACGCGCCCGTCAGCGAGCAGGCGGACCGCGGCCGGGAGATCCTCGTCGTAGTGGTGCTGAATCGTGCCGATCACGGTCTTCTCGCCGATCAGCAGGTCGAGGGTGTCGACGGGCACCTCGCCCCCGGTGAGGCCCACGAGGACGATCCGGCCACCCTTCCGCGCCATGCGGATCGCCAGGCTCGCGCTGTCGGGCCGGCCCGCGCACTCGAACACGACGTCGGGGCCGAGGCCACCGGCGCGCCGGCGGAGGTCGTCCATCCACCCAGGGTCCGTCGGATCCAGCGCGGCGGCGGCGCCCAGCTCGAGGGCGAGCGCGCGACGCGCGGGGCGCGGCTCGATCAGGAGGACCTCTCCGGCACCGGCGGCCCGGCTGACCTGGAGCGCCAGGAGCCCGATCGTCCCGCCGCCCAACACCGCGACGACATCGCCCAGCCGCGGGGGCGCCTTGTTCACCGCCCGCACGGCGACCTCGGTCGGCTCGACCAGCGCGCCCTCCGCGTCCGAGAGCGAGTCGGGCAGCCGGACGCAGACGAATGCCGGCACCTTCACGTACTCGGCGAGCCCGCCGTCGGTGTGGAGGCCGATGGCCGCCCACTTCTCGCAGAGGGCGTACTGGTGCTGACGGCAGAACACGCACGCGTTGCAGAAGAGCACGGTGTCCGGCACGACCCGGTCGCCCTCCCGGAGGCCGCTCACCTCGGGACCGAGCGCCTGGACCACGCCGAAGAACTCGTGGCCCATCGTCAGCGGCGCCTGGCGGCCGGTGAGTGGGTGCGGCCGGTCGGCCGGGATGACCAGCGGGCCGTGACGGTACTCCTCGAGATCGGTGCCGCAGATCCCGCAGAGACCGACGCGGAGCAGGACCTCGCCGCGACCCGGCGTCGGAACCGGGACGTCCTCGACCCTCACGTCGCCCCGACCGTGCCAGCGGGCGGCTTTCATGAGCTACCCGGGGTTGCCGGAACTCGACTGCGCACTCCGGACGCCGCGCACCGCGGCGATGATCTCGTCCGGATCCTCCAGCGCCAGCTCGGTCATGCCCACCTCAGCCTGATAGACTCGCTCGTCGACCTGGGCCTTGACCTCCGGCTCGATGACGTGGAAGACCGGCAGCCCGAGGGCTTCGCCCGCGAGCGGCCCCGCCCAGGTGGGATCACCCTCGGTGACGGTGAGCGCGTAGAGCCGGCTGCTGGCCGGCGTCGGGGTGCCCAGCAAGACGACCAGGTCGGTGGTCCCCAGGCGCTGGGCCGTCTGCTTGATCGCCTCTTGGCCCTCCAGGCCAAGCGCCCCGGCGGCTGTTCAGACGAAGCAATGCGTCTGCTCGAGCACGACCTCCGCCCCGGCACTCCGGGCGCACTTGGCGATCGATGTCCCCGGCACGCCGTCCCGCTCGCCCACTACGATGACCCGCTTGCCCCTCAGCTCCACTCGTCTTCCTCCGCCGTCAGGCGCGCTCTTTTCTCGATCGCGTGAGGTCACGCTCCGGGATTCCGCTCCAGAACGACCGACATCCCATCCGAGAGCTGGGTCATGCGTCCCAGGAACAGGCTGCCCTTGGCGAGGAGCATAACCCGCCGCATCGTACCATCGCGCAGACCGTCGAGGGCACGCGCGAGGTACGGGATCGCCGAAGCGATGTGGCCCTGCGTGGGCGAGAAGCCCGGAAGCCCGTGGCGGGTCACGAACGCCGGCATGTCCGCCCGCGCGATCTCGCCGGCGGCCACCGCCAGGGCCGCGAGGAGCTGGTAGTTCCTCCGGGCCACGTCGCCGGTCCCTGCCGGCTCCGTGAGCTCGGGATTCTGGAGCTCGGTCGCGTACTTGTCGACGTCGCGGAGACCGATCCCGAGGCGCGCGAGGGGCTCTCGCACCAGTCGCTCGAGGATAGCCTGCTGGGACGACCCGGCCCTGACCGGATGGCGGCCGACGGCGTCGAGGCGCAGGAGCGGACTCGCGCCGTCGTCGGCCTCGACGACGGTGGCCACGGCGGCCAACGTGTCCTCGAGAATGGGCTGCTCGTGCTGGAGGTGGCCCTGAAACTTCATCCCGAGCTTGGCGAGAGAGGCGCCACCGACCACCGCGACGCGCGGATAAACGCCCGCGGCGACGAGCGCACCGGCCATGACCAGGGCGTGGACCGGCCCGCAGCAGAATGCTTTGACGTCCGCGCCGGTGGCCTCCCCGAGCCCACAGCTCTCAGCAATGGCTTTCGCCAGATTCCCGCCGCCTCG
>DATAFX010000143.1:0-2005 GCA_036257195.1 Candidatus Methylomirabilota bacterium
GGCCGAGGGCGGTTGAGCCTGAACGTCGAGCGGGTGAATGGCGACGTCGTGATCTCCGTGGCCGATACCGGACGCGGGATCGCGCCGGAGGAGCGCGCCCGCGTGTTCGATCCCTTCTACTCGGGGAAGTCGACGGGGAGCGGGCTGGGCTTGACGATCGCCCAGGGGATCGTGGCCGCCCATGGCGGGCGCATCGAGCTGGACTCGGCGCCGGGCCTGGGCACTCAGGTCAGGATCGCGCTGCCGCTCGGGGCGACCTCGACATGACGACGATCCTCGTCGTCGACGACGAGCCCCTGGCTCGCTCCACCATGGCCCTCCTGCTGCGCAAGCGGGGCCATCGGGCTCTGGTCGCCGACGGAGTCACGGCCGCCGTCAAGGCGCTGACCGAGGAGGTGGTCGACCTCGTCGTGACCGATCTCCGGATGCCCGACGGCAGCGGCCTGGACGTGCTGCGCGCCGTCAAGCGCCACGGTCCCGACACCGACGTCATCCTGCTCACCGCCTATGCGGGCTGGGAGTCCGCTCGGGAGGCCTTCCAGCTCGGCGGACTCGACTACTTCGAGAAGGGGCGCGATCCCGACGAGCTCCTGCATCGCATCGACAAGGCGCTCGAGGAAAAGGCGCTGCGCCGGGAGAACGAAAACCTCCGCCGGCAGATCGAGGAGCGCTACGGCCTGTCCGGGATCATCGCCGGCTCGGCCGAGATGCGGCGCGTGCTGGACTTGATGGTCCGGGTCGCCCCCACCGCCGCCACGGTCCTGATCCAGGGTGAGTCCGGCACCGGCAAGGAGCTGATCGCCAAGGCCATCCACCACACCAGCCGCCGCGCGCGCGGCCCCTTCGTCGCCGTGAACTGTGGCGCCGTGCCCGAAACCCTGCTGGAGTCCGAGCTCTTCGGGCACCTCAAGGGGGCCTTCACCGGAGCCACCGGGACCAAGAAGGGCCTCTTCGAAGAAGCGCATGAGGGCACGCTCTTCCTCGACGAGATCGGGGAGATGACGCCGGGGCTTCAAGTGAAGGTGCTGCGCGCCCTGCAGGACGGGGAGATCCGGCCCGTGGGCTCGGTGCAGCCCACGACGGTGGACGTGCGGGTCCTGGCCGCCACGCATCGCAACCTGGAGCAGATGATCCGGGAGGGCAGCTTCCGGGAGGACCTCTTCTATCGTCTGAACGTCATCGCGCTCACGCTCCCGCCGCTGCGTGATCGACGCGAGGACATCCCCGTGCTCGCCCAGCACTTCCTCGACCATCACGGGAGCAAGCTCGGACGCCAGCTTCGGCTCAGCTCGGATACGCTCGACTGCCTGCTGGCCTATCCGTGGCCCGGAAACGTGCGCGAGCTGCAGAACGCCATGGAACGCACGGCGATCCTCAGCCGAGGCGAGATGGCCGCGCCTGACGACCTGCCGCCCCACGTCGCGACCGGTCGCACGCTCGGCCGGGCGCCGGCTCTTCCACCCCAGCAAACGCTGGCCGATCTGGAGCGGACGCATATCGTCCAGACGCTCGAGCGGTGCGGATGGAATCACTCCCGTACCGCTCACGCTCTCGGCATCGGCCGGACGACGCTGTGGCGGAAGCTGCGTGAGTACGGGCTCGAGCGCCCCATCAGCTGACGCGGACCCGGAGCGGAGGGCGGGCCGCCGCTCCGCTCCCGACCCGCGCGCCTCAGGCGATCAGGCCTGGGGCGGCGTGACGACGCTCCCGCGCGGCGCCTGGACCTCGTCCGGCTCGCCGCGCGGCGCCTGAGGATCACCGGGCTCGCCGCGCGGCGCCTGCACCTCCTCGGGCTCGCCGCGGTTCACGACCTGATGGAAGCCCGCGCGGGACGCGAGCCCGCCGCGCTCGTCGGCGTGCGCTGCCACCGTGGGCGCGGCCGCCGTCAACATCATCCCCAACGCGATCGACAACGCTCTCATGCTCATCCTCGCTCCTCCTCTGGGTATCGGGCGTGATGCCCGAACGCGGAGTGGGCAACGACCGTGCCAGACCGGAAACCCTC
>DATAFX010000159.1:0-25443 GCA_036257195.1 Candidatus Methylomirabilota bacterium
GAGTGAGGGCGTGTCCCGTGATCGTCGTCACCAGCGCGTCGGCGCTGGCCCCGAGGCTGGCGCCGACGTCCTCGAGCGCGGTCGCGAAGCCGAGGGCGCTCCGCTGCTGGGTGCCGCGGGTCAGCATGGCGGCGGTGAACCCGGCCAGCCCGGAGCGTTCCTCCGGCTCGGCGAGCCCGCCGGCCGGCACGCTCGCCCGGAGCGCGACCGTCGGGTTCGCGTGGTTTTCCTGCACGATCACGGAGATCCCGTTGTCGAGCGCGAACCGTGTCACCTGTCGGTTCGTGGGCCCGGCGGGCGACGGGTGGGGGAGGGCGATGGGCCGGTCGCCGCGCTTGGGCCGCTCGACCCGGGCGGACGCCTCCCGCGCCGGGGGCGCGGGGGGACCGCCGCCATCCGACGGGACGAAGTGCCCCACCGTCCGGCTGTCGACGACAAACGTGCGGCGGGCGACCGCGTGAACCTCGGCGGCGGTCAGCGCGCGGATTCGGTCGAGGTAGGTCGCGAGGTAGCGCCAGTCTCCGATCATGGCCCAGTAGCCGAGCTGACGGGCTTGCGCAGTGACGCTGTTCGTCTGGAACACGAAGTCGGCCTCGGCCCGGCGCTGCGTGCGGGTCAGCTCCTCGTCGGCGATGGGCGCCGCCGTCAGGCGCTCGACCTCCTCGAGGAGTGCCGTCTCCAGTCGCTCCACCGTGATTCCCGGGCGCGCCGTGGCGCTCACGTAGAACACGAACGGGTCCCGGAGGTTCGGCGATCCGGCGTCGACGCGTGACGCCACGCCCTTCTCGACCAGCGCCTGATAGAGGCGGCTCGTGCGCCCCTCGCCGAGCACCCCCGCCAGCACGTCGAGCGCGTAGGTGTCGGGGTGTCGGGCAGCCGGGGCCTTCCAGGCGATCAGCACCATGGGCAAGGACCCCGAGCGCCGAACGGTCACCCGCCGCTCACCGCGCTGCGGGGGCTCGACCGTGTAGACCTCGGGCGGCTTGGGCGACGCCTTGATCGGGCCGAAATGCTTCCGGACCAGCCGGAGCGCATCGGCTGCCGCCACGTCTCCGACGATGACCGCCACCGCGTTGCCGGGGCCGTAATGAGTCCGGTAGTACTGATGGATGGCGTCGCGGGGCACGTTCTCGACGTCGCTCCGCCAGCCGATCACCGGCCAGCGGTAGGGGTGCGCCTGGAAGGCGGACGACATGACCGCCTGCCAGAGGAGTCGTCCGGGGCTGTTCTCGCCGCCCTCCAGCTCGCTCCGGACCACGGTCATCTCGGCTTCCAAGTCGCGCTTGTCGATCCGACTGTTCACCATGCGGTCGGCTTCGATGCGCACGGCGAGCTCGAGTCGGTCCGCGGCGATCGTCGCGTAGTAGTTCGTCCAGTCGTAGTAGGTGCTTGCGTTGAAGGAGGCGCCGTTGAGGGAGAGGCTTCGCGCGATCTCGCCGAGCCGGTACTGTCGCGTGCCCTTGAAGAGCATGTGCTCGAGGAGATGGGACACCCCGGTGATCCCCGTGTGCTCGTTGCGCGACCCGGTCCGGTACCAGACGCTGAAGCTGACGACGGGCGCGCTCCGTACCTCCTTGACCAGCACGGTGAGGCCGTTCGGCAGGACGGTCTCTTGGACGCCTCCGGTGATCGCCGACGCCGGCGAGAGAGGCGGGGCGGAGGCGGCGCCCGCGGCGCCGGCGCCCGCCAGCAGGGCCAGCAGCGCCAGACGAACGGCATGCCGCGTAGCGGCCGGGCGGGCGCGTGTAAAGCGAGGCAGGCTCACGCCCTCCAGTATAGGGCCTCGGGCCCGGTGCCCCGGCACGGGCCCGGCCCGGGTGGAGCAGACGTGATACCCTTAGCCTCCGCTGGACCGTGGCCGGCTTGTGCCGGGCGACCCCCCAACCCGTGAGGACCAGAACCGCATGAGCACCCAGGAGAAGACGCGACCGGCGCCGACGCTCGGCCTGACGCCGGAGGAGACAACCGTCCGCTACGCGGCGCTCCAGGCGAAGCTCCTGCCGCTCTGGAAGTCGATCGCGAGCCTGAACCGGGACCCCCAGACCATCGTCGTCGTCCCGTCGACCACGCGAGACGCGCTGAGCATGCCGTCGTCGGTGCTCCAGGCCATGGAGGAGCGGTTCCTCTTCATGCTGTTCCTCCTCCGCCAGCCCAGCGCGCGCATGATCTACGTGACGTCCCGGCCCATCCTGCCCGACGTGGTGGACTACTACCTCGGGCTCCTGCCCGGGGTCATCCCGGCCCACGCGCGGGCGCGCTTCTTCAACCCGGTCCCCCACGACAGCACGGTGCGCCCGCTCACGCTCAAGCTTCTGGAGCGGCCCCGGCTCCTCGCCCAGATCCGGGACCTGATCCCGGACAAGGACCGCGCGCACCTCGTGCCCTACAGCACAACCGAGCTCGAGCGGGACCTCGCGATCCGCCTGGGGATCCCGATGTACGGCGCCGATCCCCGGCATTTCCAGCTGGGGACCAAGAGCGGCTGCCGGAAGCTGTTCGGCCGGGCGGGCGTCTCGTATCCGCTCGGCGCCGAGGACCTCCGGACGCCGGACGACGTCGTCGACGCCCTCTGCCGGCTGCGGGCCGCGCGGCCGGGCATCCGGTCGGCGATGGTCAAGCACAACGAGGGCGTCTCCGGCGCGGGCAACGCCGTGGTGAAGCTTGAGGGCTTGCCCGCGCCCGGGGCCGCGGCCGAGCGCGCCGCCCTCCTGGAGCGGGTCAAGACCATGCAGTTCGAGAGCGCGCGCCAGGGGTACGACACGTACATGGCGAAGCTCGCCGAGCTGGCCGGGATCGTCGAGGAGCGCGTCGTCGGCGAGGAGATCCGGAGCCCGAGCGTCCAGCTGCGCATCACGCCCCTCGGCCAGCTCGAGGTGCTCTCCACACACGACCAGGTGCTCGGCGGTCCCAGCGGGCAGAGCTACCTCGGCTGTCGCTTCCCCGCCGACCCCGCCTACGCTGCGGCCATCACGAAGGACGCGGTCAAGCTGGGTGAGGAGCTGGTCGGGGAGGGGGTCATCGGGCGCTTCGCCTTCGACTTCGTCGTCGTCCGGAACGGCGGGGCCTGGACGCCTTATGCGATCGAGCTGAACCTCCGAAAGGGCGGGACCACCCATCCGTTCCTGACGCTCCAGTTCCTGACCGACGGGCGATACGACGCCGAGTCGGCGACGTTCACGCCGCCGAACGGCCGGCCGAAGTGCTTCGTCGCGACCGACCATCTGGAGTCGGAGCTGTACCGGGGTCTCCTGCCGCAGGACGTGTTCGACATCATGGTGAGACACGGGCTCCACTTCAACCAGACGCGGCAGACCGGGGTGGTGCTCCACATGCTCACGGTCCTGTCGGAGCGCGGGCGGCTCGGCCTCACCGCGGTCGGCGAATCACAGGCGGAGGCCGACGAGATCTACCAGCGGGCCGTCGACGTCCTCGACCAGGAGGCGGAGGCAGCCCTCCGGCAGGACCCCCTGCCGGCGCCGTGAGACGCCCGCGAGCCTAGCCCGATGAGCGAGAGCTGGTCCGATCCGGAGCTGCTCCGCACCGTCTTCGAGGGCACCGAGGTCCTCCGGAAGCCGGTGAGCGGGATCATCACCGGACACCACGTGCTCCCGTACGTCCTCGTCGGGCCTCACTGGGACCAGCCCGGCCGGTCGGTGGAGGTGCGCGGCCGCATCCGCGTGTCCCCGCGCCTCGTGCTGCCCGTCCGCTCGGAAGGGCCGACCTACGGCGACGTGTTCTCGGAGCGGGAGCTGATGCACCAGGCGCTGGTCGCCCGGATCTTCAGCTTCAAGTACGCGCCCAAGGTCCTCCTCGAGAGCGAGGACCTGCGCATCCAGCGCCAGGACCGCGCGCCGCAGGCGCACCTCGAGCTGGTCCTCGACGAGCTGGTTCGCCGGGAGATCATCAACACCGGCGTGATCCGCTCGCCGGACGTCCGCTACTACCCGGTGTCCATCGACCGGTTCATCCGGGAGATCCTCGACCAGGAGTTCCGCGACTAGACGGGGCGGCGAGGATGCCGCTGGACCGGTTCCTCATCGTCCTCGATTGGGATCTGCTCGTCGCCTGGGCGGTGTGCCAGGCACCACGCCGGGAATTCCCGAGAGCCGTAGCTGGCGAGCCGACTTCGTGCTCGCCGGGCTTGGCCTCGCTTGGCTAGGCGCCGTGCTCGCGTTTCACGGCCGGAAGACGGCCTAGCCGGGATTCGGGGCGACTCGGCGGAGCGGCGCGCCGGGACTTGGCGATCGGGGCGTCAGGGGGCGGCGCGGCCGGTTTCCTGGCGCACCCATTCGTCGAACGGTCCCGAGACCCGGACCACCTCGTTGATCAGCCACATCGAGCGCGACACGAGAACGAGGAAGAGATCCCCGGCGATGCCCGCGCGCCGAGTGTCCGGTGTGACGGGGGCGAACGCCAGGCTCCGGAGGAAGCTCCCGTTGCGGGCGGCCGCGAAGTCCAGCCGGCGGCCGTCGGGGGCCACCGCGAATATCTGCCCCGTCCGTCGCTGGACCACGAATAGCGCCCCGCCCGGGCTCATCGAGAAGCCGGCCGGCAGGGGCCCCTGGAGGACGGTCTCCCTCCGGCCGTCGGGCATGACGCGCACGATCTCGCCTGTGCCCGTGCCGAACGGCGACTCGGCCGTCCCGTCGCCGCCCACCCAGAGGTTGCCGGCCTCGTCCATCGTCAGCATGCGAGGGCGGAGGACCGCGGCGTGCTTGGCGTTGACGAGGTTGCCTCGCGCGTCCAGCCGGAGGATCGCGCCCTCGTCGCGGTCGGTCACGTAGATGTCGCCGGCGGCGTCGACGGCCACGCCCTCCGGGTGGCGCAGGAGCGGCGTCGCCCCCGCGGAGGGACGACCTCCGGCGAAGAGGACCGGCTTCCCGTCGAGGAACCGGTACAGGGCCCCCAGTTTTCGCTCGCGGTCGTAGGTGGTCACCCACACGGCCCCGCGGGGCGAAACCAGGCCGATCTGGGGGTTGGGCAGAGGTGGCCCGTAGCGATAGCGCGCCTCGGTGTCCGGAGTCAGCCGGGCTCCGCCCGCTGGGATCCGATAGAGAGCGGACAGGTCCTCGACGTCACCACTGCGGAAGCGGGCTCCGGTCTTCGACAGGTAGAGCGTCCCCGCGGCGTCGATGCCGAGGGTGCCCACCGCCGGAATGCCGGTGATTCCGCGCTCGCCCGACGTGTCGAACCCCTGACCTGTCACGTACACCTCGCTCGTGAAGCCGGGCGGGAACCCGAGATCGGCGGTGGCGGGCGTGACCAGGAGGAGGAACGCGAGCACTGCGAGCCACATCGTCATCCGGCGCCTCCCGGGCTGGCCGTGTGTCAGTGCGCGCCCCGAGCGAGCGCGACGCGGCGACCCCGCTCGAGTATACGCCGTTGGACGGGCTCTCCGGCAGGGTAGGATGGGGCGGCGCGGAGCCCCGCGTGGGACCGATCCCGCTCACCCCGAGGGAGGCGATTGGTGACGACACCGAGGACGGAACCTGCCGTGCCCGGGGCCGCGAGTCCCGCCGGAACGCGCGCCTGGGCGGAGCGCCGCGCCGCGGCTGGAGGCGAGGCCTACGGGCCGCTCGGCCGCACGGGCCTCATGGTGTGCCGCCTCGGCTTCGGCGGCTACCGCGTCAACGACGACACGCCTGTCCACCGGGATGCGCTCGAGCGGGCGCTCGCCGGCGGTGTGAACCTCGTCGACACCTCGACGAACTACACCGACGGCGGCAGCGAGCGGCTCGTCGGGCGCGTCGTCGCGGGGGCGATCCGGAAGGGACGCGTCGGGCGCGAGGAGATCGTCATCGTCTCGAAGATCGGCTACGTGCAGGGGGAGAACCTTGCCCTGGCCGAGGAACGCCAGACCGCGGGACGCGCCTTCCCCGAGATGGTGCACTACCAGAAGGACTGCTGGCACTGCGTGCACCCGGAGTTCCTCGAGGACCAGTTAGCCCGCTCCCTCGGCCGCCTCGGCCTCCAGACGCTCGACGTGTGCCTCCTCCACAATCCAGAGTACTTCCTGTCCGACGCCGCCCATCGCAACGGAGGAAAACTCGAAGCGGTCCGCGAGGAGTTCTACCGCCGGCTCGCCGCCGCGTTCCGCTTCTTCGAGGAGTGCGTGGCGGCGGGGACGCTCAGCTGGTACGGGGTGTCGTCCAACACCGTCGCCGAGCCCGTCCACGACCCGGAAGCGACCAGCCTCGCGCGCATGCTGGACGCGGCGCGGGAGGCTGGGGGCCCCGGCCATCACTTCGGCGTCCTCCAGCTGCCGATGAACCTCTTCGAGTCCGGGGGGACTCTCGAGCGGAACAACCCGCCGGCCGCGCCGGCTTCGTCCCGCCGCACGGTGCTCGAGCTTGCGTCGGCGGAAGGTATCGGCGTCCTGGTCAATCGCCCCCTCAACGCCGTCGTCGGGAGCGGGATGGTGCGCCTGGCAGACTTCGCGATCGCCCCGACGGTTGCCCTCGACCGCCAGCTGGAGACCGTCCGAAAGCTCGAGGCCGAGTACCGGAAGGAGATCGCGGCCCACCTCCGCGTGGGCGCGAACAGCGAGAAGCCCGAGAACTTCCTTCGGTGGGCGGATCAGCTCGGCGGCGTCAGGGCCCGCGTCGCGAGCGTCACGTATTGGGAACAGATCGAGTGGCAGGTGCGGGGTCTCACGACGCGCGTGGTCGGCGCCCTCGACGCTGGCATCGCCGGAGCGCTCGCCGACCGCTGGCGCACATGGCGCGACCGCTACCGGCCCGAGCTCGACCGGCTGCTGGACGGCTTCCGGGGCGAGGCCGCTGGCCGGAGCCAGGAGCAGAGCCAGGCCATCGCCGCGGCCATCGACCCGCGGCTTCCGCCCGAGCGACGGGGGGCCGGACTCTCGCAGAAGGCCCTCTGGACGCTCGCTAGCACGCCCGGCGTGAGCACGGTGCTCGTTGGAATGCGACGCCCGGCGTACGTCGAGGACGCGACCGCGATCCTCGACTGGCCCCCCCTCGCCGACGCCCGGCCGGTCTACGAAGCGGTCCGGGGCCTCCGCCTGCCCGGAGCCTGACGTCGGGGCGCGTCGGCGCTACCCGGCAGGCTCCAGGCGGGGGGACTCCGTCACGACGCGCCTCCCGGGAGTCCGAATGCCTCGGCGAGGAGCTCGTAGGAGCGGAGCCGCGCCTTCGGGTCGTGGGTGATGGTGACGACGACCAGCTCGCTCACGCCGTACTCGTCGGCCAGGGCAAGGAGGCGGGCGCGCACCTGCTCCGGCGCGCCCGTCACCGTGCGCCGCCGCGCGTGTTCCACGATGGCCAGCTCGTGCGGGGAGTACGGGTAGCGCTCGGCCTGCTCGACGGACGGGTAGGGACCAGGCCGTCCGGTGTACAGGCGCACGATGAAGAGATCCCGGCTCCGCGCGAGGCGCTCCGCCGCCGCCTCGGTGTCGGCGCAGACGGCGAACACCGCAGCGCTCGCGCGCGGCGCCGGGAGCACCGGCGAGGGCCGGAACGCCCGCGCGTAGGCCCGCGTCACGGCGGCCCCGCCGTCCGCGTTGATGAAGTGGGCGAACGAGAACGCCGTGCCGAAGTGGGCGGCGCAGGCGGCGCTCGAGTCGGTCGAGCCGAGGAGCCAGACCTCGGGGACGCCGTCGCCGGCCGGCATCGCGCGCACGGCGGCGAACCGGTGCTCGGACGGAAGGCCGTCGGTCAGGAAGCCGATGAGATCGCCGACCTGATCGGGAAAGGCCGCGACCTCGTCCTCCGACCAGGGGTCGGGCGCGCGCGGGCTTCCGGCCCGCCCGGCGCCGCGGCGGAGCGCGAGGGCGGTGCGGGCGTCACTCCCGGGCGCGCGGCCCACCCCGAGGTCGATCCGTCCCGGGTGGAGGGTCTCGAGCATCCGGAACTGCTCGGCCACCTTCAGCGGGCTGTAGTGCGTGAGCATGACGCCGCCGGAGCCCACGCGGATCCGGCGGGTCCGAGCGGCGACCTCGGCGATCAGGATCTCCGGGGCCGCGTCGGCGAGCCCGGGCGTGGAGTGGTGCTCGGCGAGCCAGTACCGGTGGTAGCCGAGCCGATCGGCGGCCTGCGCGAGGTCGAGCGTTTCCCGGATCGCCTCACCCGGAGTCTGCCCGTCCCGGACGGGTGACTGGTCGAGGACGCTCAGGCGAAAGGGGGCTCGCGCGTCGTCGGCCACACACCGAGTCTAACGCGCCGTGAGCCAGGGCGTCCCGGCCGCGCCGCGCGCCTCGCTAGGGCCGCCGCGGCCGCTCGAACTCGAGATCGATGGCCCTGAGGCGGTCGAGCAGACGGTCGAGCTCGGCCGTCCGCGCGACGTAGGCCCCGAGGGCGGCTCTGAGCGCCCGGGCATCCGCGGCGCGCGGGCTCGTCGGGTGCTCGCGCAGGAGCCGGTCGAGATACGCCGCCGCCTGCCGGTACTCACGGCCGCTGTTCGCGGAGAGCACCAGAACGCACGCCAGCTCGTAGAGCGCCTGGTCGTGGACAAAGGCGTCGGGGAAGCGCCGGACGACGTCCTCCAGGACGCGGACGGCGGCCGACGGGTTTCCCGCCACGAGCTGGGCGTCGGCTTCCCGGACGAGCCGGTCGGCCTCCACGGACGACGTCAGCCGAGCCCACGGGGTCGAGCTGCAGGCGGAGAGCGCCACCAGCGTCACCAGCAGCGCCGCGCGGCTCATTGGCTGGGCGCCTCGAGGGGAAGCGCAAAGGCGAAGCAGCTGCCCTTGCCTTCCTCGGACTCGACCCAGACCCGCCCTCCGTGCGCGACGACGAAGCCCTTCACGATCGCGAGACCCAAGCCCGTTCCACCGCGCTCCGTGTGAGCCTGCTCGTACAGCTCGAAGATCGTGGCCAGAAGGTGCGTGGGGATGCCGATCCCCGTGTCGGACACCTTCACCACGAGGTCCAGGTTGGTCACCTGGGCGGAAAGGGCGATCACCCCTCCCGCCTGGCTGAACTTCACGGCGTTCGCCAGGAGGTTCACCAGCACCTGGTGGATCCGCTTGGCGTCCAGGAGGAGCTTCGGGATAGAGTCCGCCACGGTGATCTCGAAGTGCAGGCGGCGATCCTCGGCCCACGGACGGATCTCGGCGATCGCTCCCTGGATCAGGGAGGCGATGTCGGTCGGATCGAGATTCAGCTGGAGCTTCCCGGTCTTGAGCTTCCCCAGATCGAGGAGCTGGTTCACCAGGCCCAGTAGCTGGTCCGTGTTCATGCGGATGTTCTCGATCAGCGGGGCTTGGCGCCCGCCGGCGGCGCCGGCCGCTCCCTTCTCCAGCCGCTCGGCGGACCACGCGATCACCGTGAGCGGCGTCCGCATGTCGTGAGTGATTGCCGAGAAGAGATGCTGCTTGAGGGAATCCAGCTCCCGAAGCCGCAGCGCCATCCGGTTGAACGCGATCGTGAGTTCCGCAATCTCGTCACGCCCGCGCACCGGGATGGGCTCGGAGTCCTTGCGCCGCTCCACCGCGCGCGCGGCCAAGCGCAGGTCCCGCAGGGGGCGGGCGATCCGCCGGCTCGCGAACAAGGCGGTCCCGAGAGCCACCGCAAGACTCGTCACGATCGCGAGCAGCGACACGAGGCGACTTCGCTCCTCGAGCGCTCCCGCCACGATGCCATGCCGGCGCAGCTCGGCGCTGGATTGCTCGTACAGCTGCTGGACGAGCTCCTCGAGCCGGAAGGCCCCCGGCTCGACGCGCGCCTTCTCCGCCGGTGGACGCCCGGCTACCGTTCGGTAGCTCCGGAGCTGCTCGGTGGCCGCTGCCAGAATCTGGCGCTCCTCGACGGTCGACACCAGAGCCTTCAGCACGACAAGGTCGCTCTCGATCGCCTGGGCGCGCTCGCCGAAGAGCTGGAGGTACACCGGATCGCGGAGCACGGCGTGACGCGCCTCGATACGTCGGAGGGCCGCTACCCCTTCGAGGATCGCGACCTCGAGGCGCACCGCGGGCAGCAGGCGATCGGTGATCGCGCGGTTCTCGGCCGTGAGTCGTCTCGTCGTCAGGAGGCTCCATCCCGCGAGGGACAGCACCACCCCGACAGTCACCGCGAAGGCCAAGAACAGCTTGTGGCTCAGGCGGAAGGGTGGCATTGCGTATTCCCTCGGGGCAGCCAGGGGCAAGGAGGATGCCAAGCCTCACCTGGACGCCCGCCACGCGGGAATGCGTGATCTGCCGCGCACTTCTGACTCGACCAGGGCGGCGCCGGACCGGCGCCGGTCCTCCCGAGCGTGACCAAGCGCGGCAGTGATGGGCTCGAATTCGGCGCCCGCCCGCTGGCGGCCGGCGGACTCGGGGGGCGGGTCGGGGTGGCCGGCGGCTGAAGACTCCGGTTGGGCCGCCGGATGCTAGACTTTGACCGGACGGCGACCGCCGTTCGCTTGGCATGCGAAGCCCATGGATCAGGACCGTCGGCTCGTCCGACCCGCCGGGAGGCTCCCGCCGCGCCCTCCGCAGCTCGGCGTGCGGGCGGACGCGCTGGATCGCTCGGGCGCTCACCCTTCTGGCGGTGGCCGGTACGCTCTCGATCGCGCCCGTCCGCTCGGCCGCCCAGTCGGGTGGGGTTCTCCGTCCCACTCCCGATTCCGAGCGGCCGTCCCTGCTCGACGACGGCGATCCGGACTCGCTCCGCGCGGCGGTCGCGCAGAGCCTCGCCTGGCTCGACCGCCAGCCGGGAGGCCGCTTCCTCTCGTTCGGTCCCCGCCGCCTGTCGATCTCGGAGTACGCGGCCGGCTTGCGACGGCTAGCCATGATGCTTGCCGGGGACCCGCCACCGGAGCTGCTCGAGGAGCGGGTCCTCGCGGAGTTCGAGGTGCTGTCGAGCGTCGGTCGCGGCGACGGCGCCGTGCTCCTCACCGGGTACCACGAGCCCGTGATCGAGGTCTCGGACCGGCAAAGCCGGGAATACCCGGTTCCGATCCTCGGGCTGCCGGCGGGGTACACCGGTGGCTGGGCCTATCCTCGATACCTCAGTCGGGCGGAGATCGAGGCGGGTCTCCTCGGCGCGGCGGCCCGGCCTCTGGCCTGGGCCCGGGATCCCATCGATGTCTTCTTCATGGAGGTGGAGGGCAGCGGTACCCTCCGCTTCCCGGACGGGCGCGAGATCCGAGTTGGGCCCGCCGCCACCAACGGCCACCCGTACCGGTCGATCGGGAGGCTCCTGATCGACGAGGGGCGGCTCACCGAGGAGACTGTCTCCATGCACGCAATCCGCTCGTGGCTGGCGGCGAACCCGTCCGAGCGCGCCCGGGTGCTCCGGCACAACCAATCGGTCGTGTTCTTCCGGCGGCTCGATGGGCCGCCTCTCGGGAGCCTGGGCGTGCCGCTGACGCCGGCCCGCTCGATCGCCACCGACGCGCGCCTGTTCCCCGCCGGCGCGCTGGCCTTCATCCGGACGGAGCGCCCGCAGCGGCTCGCCGACGGGCGAGTGGGCTGGAGCCCGATCAGCCGTTTCGTCCTGAACCAGGACACGGGCGGCGCGATCCGCGGCGCCGGGCGCGTCGACCTGTTCTGGGGGCGCGGCGGCGACGCGGATCTCGCGGCGAGCGAGATGAAGCAGCTCGGCGAGCTGTACTTCCTCGTGCCCAAGGCGTCGCGCCGGGTCGTCGCGGCTCCGGCTCTCCGCTGACAGGGAGACTGCGTCCCGATGACGACCCGGAGCCTCCTTGACGAGGCCGAGCAAGCGACCCTGGCCGCGGTGGAGCGACTCGGCGTCCCCTTCGAGCTCATCCCATGCGAGCCGGAGGCCGCGGACACCGCGGCCTTCTGCGCGCGCTACGGGTACCCCGCCGAACGGGCGGCCAACACGATCGTCGTCGCGTCCAAGAAGGAGCCGAAGCAGTACGCGGCGTGCGTGGTTCTCGCCACGACCCGGCTCGACGTGAACCACGCGGTCCGTGACTTGCTCGGGGCGGCGAAGTGCTCCTTCGCCTCGGCGGAGGAGATGGCCACGCTCACGGGGATGCGAGTCGGCGGCGTGACCGCCTTCGGGCTCCCCGACGGCCTGCCGCTCTACGTCGACGCGCGAGTCCTGGATCTCGACTGGATCATCCTCGGGACCGGCGGCCGGAACGGCAAGATCCGGATCGCCCCCGAGGTGTTCCATCGGATTCCCGGGGCCACGGTCGTCGAAGGGCTCGCGGTGCCGCAGCGGAGCTGAGCGAATGGCGGGCGCGGTCGGCATCCTCGTCGTGGTGGGTCGTGACCAGGCGGAGCTCTACGAGTACTTCCGGTGGGGCTTCGGCCAGACGCCCGGCGTCGAGGTCGTGCTCGACCGCCGGCTCGGGGAGCGCCGGGGCCGGCGTAACGGCCACGGCCCCGCCGACGACCGCCGCAAGGGCGACCGGCGTCGGTCGGCGGCGACCCGCGCCGAGCTCCTGGCCCGAGGTTTCCTGATCGCGCGCCGCGACCCGAAAGCCGGAGCACGGGACTGGGGGGCGCTCCGCTGAGCGACGCCGAGCTCGGCTTTCTCGGGATCGCGGAGCTCGCCCCCCGGCTCGCGGCGCGATCGCTCTCGCCCGTCGATCTTTGCCAGACGCTCCTCCGGCGCTGTGACCGCCTGGAGCCGATTCTGAACGCGTTCATTACGCTCGATCCCGCGCGGGTCCTGGCCGAGGCGCGCGTCGCCGAGGGAGAGCTCTCGGCCGGCCGGTCCCGCGGCCCGCTTCACGGCGTGCCGGTAGCCGTCAAGGACCTCTGCTGGACGCGGGGCGAGCGCACGACCGGGGGCTCGAGGGTGTTCGGCGGCTTCGTGCCCGAGGAGGACGCGAGCGTCGTGGCCCGGCTCCGCGCCGCCGGCGCGATCGTCTTCGGCAAGACCAATACGCCCGAGTTCGCCTACGGTCCGCTCAACGCGTATCACTACGGGCCGTCGCGGAATCCGTGGGACCCGACCCGGTTCACCGGAGGCTCGAGCATGGGGGCGGCCGCGGCGCTGGCGGGCGGCCTGGTTCCGGCCGCGCTCGGGAGCGATACCGGGGGCTCGATCCGGGCGCCGGCGCACTGGTCGGGAGTCACCGGCCTCAAGCCGACGTACGGGCGCGTGCCGCTCAGAGGAGTGGTGCCGCTGGCGACGACCCTCGACCACGTGGGTCCGATGACGCGCTCAGCGCTGGACGCGGCCCTCCTCCTGCAGGTGATGGCGGGCCACGATCCGCTCGACCCGACGTCGGCGGACGTGCCCGTGCCCGACTACGCCCGCGAGACGGCCCGGCCGGCGCGCGGCCTCCGCGTGGGCGTACCCCGTGGCTATCTCTGGGACCTCGTCGCGCCGGCGATCGGAGCGGCCGTGGAGGCGGCGCTGGAGGAGCTCCGACGCCTCGGGGTCACGGTAGAGGACGTCACGATTCCTGAGTGGGAGGCGGCGGCCGACGCGAGTCACGTCCTCATCCGATCGGAAGCCGCGACCGAGTACCGGACGCTCCTGGCGGAGCGTCCCCGGGACCTGATCCCCGAGGTGCGGGAGCGTCTGGAGGCCGGAGTGCGGACGTCGGCCGTCGAGTACCTCGAGGCGCGCCGCGCGTCGGATCGCCTGGCGCACGCCCTGCGCCGCCTCCTCGCCCGGGCGGACGTCCTGGCCCTGCCCGGGCGCTCCCAGACGGCGCCTCGGATGGACGGTGATGGCCGCCTGCTGGAACCGCTGTCGCCACGGAACCACACCGCGCCCCTGAACTACGCGGGCGTGCCGGCCCTGACCGTTCCATGCGGCTTCGACGGCGAGAAGCTGCCGATCGGCATTCAGCTCGTCGGGCCCCACTGGGCGGAGGGGACGCTCTTTCAGGTGGCCCACGCCTACCAGCAAGCCACCGACTGGCATCGGCGCCGCCCGCCGCTCTGCGGGTGACCGGAGCTCGGGTGCCGGGGGCGGCGATGACGTGTCCGGCCTGTGGCGGCCGCTGGCCCGAGGCGGTGGACCAGATCGCGGAGCTCCATGAGAGCATCCTCTACCTCCACACCGACCAGTTCTTCCCGGGCTGGTCGGTCCTCGTGCTCCGCCGGCACGCGACCGAGCTCTTCGAGCTCGAACCGGCCGAGCGCGCGCGCGTGATGGACGAGGTGAGCGACGTGGCCCGAGCGCTCAAGCTGGCGTTCGACGCCCGGAAGATCAACTACGCGCTGTTCGGCAACTTGGTGCCCCATCTGCACTGGCACCTGATCCCGCGGCTTGCCACCGATCCGGCCCCGCGCGAGTCTGTGTTTTCAGTGGCGCACGATCCGGTCCAGCTCGCGCGGATGGAGCGCTCCGATCGGATCGCCCGGATCCGGGGCCGCTTGGGGCGGTGAGCCCACAGGCCGCCACAGACCGTCACTGGCCGAGGGCTGTCCCATCAACCCGTCCGATCGACTCACGCGGAACTAGGGTAGCCCGGTGACCGTGGCACCCGTACATGCGCGCGGCCTGCTGGCGAGGATGGTCATCCTCGCTGCCGCCCTGGCGCTCGGTGCCGGCTGCGCCGCGTGGCGCGCGCCGGCCGCCACGGAGCCTGCCACCGCATTGCACCCTGCCCGCGGGAGCGCGTCGCTCCTCCTGGACGACGGGGATCCGGCCGCGCTCCGCGTGGCCGTCGCGGAGAGCCTCGCCTGGCTCGCCAGCCAGCCTGCCGACCGCGTCTTCGTGGCGGGGCCGCGCCGCGTGACGGTCGGGGAACAGATCCGCGCCCTCCAGGGCCTTTCGGCCGTCCTCGCGGAGTCACCGCGGCCGGAGCGCCTGGCCGCGTACGTTCTCGAGGCCTTCGAGCTGCTCGAGTCCGCCGGCGGAGCGGACGGGCGGATGCTGGTGACCGGCTACTACGAGCCGGTGGTCGACGCCGCCGAGCGGCCGAGCGCGGAGTACGGCGTGCCGGTCTTCGGCCTCCCAGAGGATTTGGTCGAGGTCCGTCTGGACGCCTTCGATCCCCGCTATCGCGGCGAGCGACTGTTCGGTCGCCTCGACGGGCGACAGCTGGTCCCGTACTGGCGGCGATCGGAGATCGACGCGGGTCGCCTCGCCGGCCGCGGCCTGGAGCTCGCCTGGGCGCGCGACCCGGTCGACGTGTTCTTCATGGAGATCCAGGGGAGCGGGACGCTGCGCTTCCCCGACGGTCGGGAGCGGCGCGTGGGCTACGCGGGGGCGAACGGCCGCGCGTACCGGGCTATCGGGCGCCTCCTAATCGACGAGGGGCACGTGCCCCGCGATGCTATGTCGATGCAGGCGATCCGAGAGTGGCTCCGCACTCACCCCAGCGAGCGCCAGCGCGTCCTCCAGCACAACGAGTCGTACGTCTTCTTCCGCCCGCTGTCCGGTCCCCCCGAGGGAAGCCTGGGGCGACCCCTCACGCCCGGACGCTCGGTTGCGACCGACGCTCGCCTCTTTCCCTCCGGCGCCCTGGCTTTCCTCCAGACCGAGCAGCCCCAGCGGGCGCCGGACGGCGCGGTGCGCTGGGTGCCGCTCGCACGTTTCGTCCTCAACCAGGACACGGGCGGCGCGATCCGCGGTGCCGGGCGCGTCGACTACTTCTGGGGTCGGGGAGAGGCGGCGGCCTTCGCCGCGGGTCTGATGCGGCAGCCCGGCCGTCTCTTCTTCCTGGCGCCCCGCCCGACGATTGCCGCCGACGGCGGTCCCGTGCTCCCCGCTCCGTAAGACTCGGACCCGGACCTTACCCCGGCCCGAAGCTACGTCGCGAGGACGTCAGCCCGGTGCGACGCGCGGCCGGGCCCGCCTAGCGGCGATAGCCGCCGTACCCGGGATACCCGTGATAGCCGTGGCCGTGGTGATGGTGGTGTCGGTAGTAATGCGGCGGCCCGACCGCCACCGGATACGGCGCCACGATGCAGCCGCCGAGAACCGCGCCGAGCAGCAATGAACCGATCAGCCAGCGGAGCCTCATCTCGTCACCTCCTCGGGACCTGTCTCATACGACGGGTCCCGACGTAGGGCTCTTCACGGACAAGACCGGGCGCTTTTTCCGACGCGCCGATCGCCGGCTTCCCGTTCCCGGAGGACGCGAGGCGGCGTCCCGATACGGATCGGCGCGCTGACGAATCCTGGCGCCCCACTGCGCGGAACGCGCGGTCGCCGCGCCTGGCCGGGTCCATGACCGGGGCGCAAGTGTAGGCGCGACGAGAGTTTCACCGATACCGATCGGTCGCCCGATCCGCTCTGATTCCGGGCACGTGCCTTGCACGAATGCCCTCACCGGCTGTTTTGCGAAAAGACGCGAGGTGCCGGACTCGCCATCCGGGTGCCTCGTGCACCCGCTGGCGCGCCCAAACCTTCGCGCGACGCTTGGGTCCCGGCGACCGACGGAGGAGATCAGGTGTCTGACAGCGAAGCGGGCGTCACAAACGATCATGCCCCGCCCCGCCCCCTGGCACTCGTCGCTGACGACGAGGTCGAGATGCGCCGGCTGATCAGCGAGATCCTCGCGGACGTGGGCTTCGAGACCCTGTCCGCTCGCGATGGGCTCGAGCTCCTGGAGCTCGCTGCCAAGCACCGGCCGCAGCTCATCGTCATGGACGTGATGATGCCGACGATGGACGGCTACACCGCGGTCGCCCGCCTCCGCGGCCAGGGCACGACGGCCGGGATCCCGGTCATCATGCTCACCGGCTGCACGGACCCCGCGTACGGGCAGCTCAGCAAGGGCATGGGCGCGTCGGCGCACGTGACGAAGCCGTTCTCGCCCTTCCTCCTCGGCGAGCTGGCCCAGGACATGGTCCGGGGGACCTCCGTTTGAGCACCCGCCAGCGCCTGGGCGACGTGCTGCTCGAGCGCGAGCTCGTCACGCAGGAGCAGCTCGACGAGGCGCTGGCGCGCCACCGCGTGAGCGGGCGCCGGATAGGCGAGGTGCTCCTGTCGATGGGAGCGCTCACCCAGGAGCAGCTCACCTGGGCACTGTCCGAGGCGTTCCACATCCCCTTCGTCGAGCTGACGGACGAGGTCATCGACCTGGAGGTGGCCCGATCCCTCCCCGAGGCCGTTCTCCGACGCCACGAGGCGGTGCCGATTCTCCGGGTGGGCGACGAGATGACGGTGCTCCTGGCCGACCCGACGAACCGTCAGGCCGCGATCGAGCTCGAAGCGCTGAGCGGCTCCCGGGTCACCGTGGCGCTCGCCGCCCGCGAGGCCGTGCTCCACTTCCTTGATCGGGCGTTTCCGAACTCCCGGCCCCCGGCCGGCCCGCTGCCCACCGACGCCAACGGTCAGGCCGGCCAGGCGACGGACCTCACCGGGGTCAGCCATGTGTTCCTGCTCCTGATCGGAGCCGTCAAGGACCGGGTCACCGAGCTGCATCTGGAGCCCGCCCCGAACGGCGTCCTCGTCCGCGTCCGGGCGGACGGGCGGCTCCAAGACCGCGCCTGGTTCGACCGGGAGCTACTCGCACCGATCACGTTCCGGCTCCGCCTGCTCGCGGGACTCCGGGGCGAGCTCGCGCCGCGACTCGCGCGCGTGCGGACGCGGCTTGGCGGGCGGGACGTGGGCCTCGAGATCTTCTTCTTCCCCACGCTGTCGGGAGAGGCTGTCACCGTCCGCTTCCGCCCGGTCGCCGCGGAAGCCCCCACGCTCGAGACCCTCGGCGCCTCCGGCCCGGTCCACCGGCTGCTGGCGGAGCTCGCCGACGGAGCCCGGCCGCCCGCGGGCGCGGGCGGGCTGGTCCTGGTGGCCGGCCCCGACGCCGGAGCGCGGGCCGAGGTGCTCTACGCGCTCGCCCACGCCGCCGCCGGATCCGGGAAGCAGCGGGTGGTGACCCTCGAGCGGCGCGCCTCGTTCGTGGTGCCCGGGTTCCTCCAGGTCGAGCTGCCCAACGACTTCGAGACGGAGGCCGCCGCGATCCTGACCGAGGCGGGGGGCGTGGTCCTCGTCGAGGACGTGACCACGCCGACCCTCGCCCGCGCGGCCCTGACCGGCGCGGAGCAGGGGTCGCTCGTCCTGGCCGGCGTGCCCCTCGGCTCGATGCGGAGCGCGCTCGTCTACCTCGCGGCCTCCGATCTGCGCGGTCCGTTGCTCGCGCAGACCCGGGGGGTCGTCGACGTGCAGCGTCGCCGCGACGCCCTAACCGTCGACGCGATGGCCTTGACCCCGGCCCTCCGCCGGGACCTCTTGGAGCGAAAGGACCCATGGACGTCTCCGAGCTCTTGATCCTCACACGCGACCGGGGAGGCTCCGACCTCCACCTCGCCGCCGGGTCGGTGCCGCTGATGCGGCTCCACGGCCAGCTCACGCCGATCGAGGGCCGCGTGCTTGGCCGGGACGAGGTCCACCGGATGGTCTACGAGATCCTGAACGACGACCAGCGGCGGCTCTTCGAGGAGCAGCGCGACCTCGACTTCGCCATCGAGATCGGGGAGCACACCCGGTTCCGCGTCAACGTCTTCAACCAGCGGAACGGTGAGGGAGCCGTGTTCCGCGTAATCCCCACCCAGATCAGGGCCTTCCAGGAGCTCGGCCTGCCGGAGGTCCTGCAGACGCTGGCGCTCCGGGAGAACGGCCTGGTGCTCGTCACCGGCCCGACCGGCTCGGGCAAGTCCACGACGCTGGCGGCGATGATCGACCTGGTGAACGCGACCCAGAAGAAGCACATCATCACGCTCGAGGACCCGATCGAGTTCGTCCACCGCTCGAAGGGCTGCCTCGTGAATCAGCGGGAGATCGGCTCGCACACGAAGTCGTTCGCGGCGGCCCTGCGGGCGACCCTCCGGGAAGACCCGGACGTCATCCTGGTCGGCGAGATGAGGGACCTCGAGACGATCAGCCTCGCGCTGACCGCCGCCGAGACGGGGCACTTGGTCTTCGCCACGCTTCACACCAAGAGCGCTCCGAAGACGATCGACCGCATCATCGACGCGTTCCCGCCCGCGCAGCAGCAGCAGGTGCGGGTGCAGCTGGCGGAGGCGCTCCAGGGCGTCGTCTCGCAGCTCCTCTTCCCGACGAAGGACAAGAAGGGCCGGGTAGCCGCGTTCGAGATCATGGTGGCGACGGTGGCCATCCGCAACCTCATCCGGGAGGGGAAGACGCACCAGATGCCCTCGTCGATCCAGACGGGGACGCAGCTCGGCATGCAGAGCTTGGAGCAGGCGCTCCGGAACCTCGTGATGCAGGGCCGGATCGACCGGGCGCACGCCGAGGGGGTACTCCAGTCGTCCTCGGGGGGCTCGAGCGGCGGGCTCGCCCCGGGCCCGGCGGCCGCCCCGGCGGGCGGGAGGGTCGCATGACCCCGTTCGACGCGGCGCTTAGCGAGGCGGTGACGAGCGGAGCTTCGGACGTCTACTTTCTGGAGGGCGTGCCGCCGGCGATCAAGGTGGACGGCCTGGTGAGCCCCATCCCGGGCGCGGACGCGCTCGACGCCGACGCGATGCGCGGCGTCCTGGAGCGGCTCCTTTCCGTGCGAGAGCGCACGGCCTTCGCGGAGGCCGGTGAGGCGAACCTCTCGCACGTGCATCCCATCCTGGGCCGCTTTCGCGTCAACTGCTACCGCGCGATGGGTGTCTCCGGCGCGGTGCTTCGCCGGGTCAAGACGGAGGTGCCGACGCTGGAGTCGCTGGAGCTGCCGCCGCTCCTCGGGAGCCTCGCCCTGGAGCGCCAGGGGCTGATCCTGCTGGTCGGGGCGACCGGCGCGGGGAAGTCCACGACCGTCGCCTCGATGCTCCATCATCGCATCGCGCGGTCTCGCGGCCATCTGGTCACCATCGAGGACCCGGTGGAGTTCCTGCACGCCTCCGGGCAGAGCATCGTCTCGCAGCGCGAGGTGGGGATCGACACCGAGTCCTACCTGGTGGGCCTGCGCAACGCGCTCCGGCAGGCCCCCGACGTCATCTTCGTCGGCGAGCTCCGGGACACCGAGACGGTAGCGGTGGCGCTGCACTCCGCGGAGACCGGCCACCTGGTGGTGTCGACCTTGCACGCGACGAACGTGACGACGGCGATCGAGCGCCTGCTCAACTTCTTCCCGCCCGAGGTCCGGACGTCGACGCTGCTCCAGCTCTCGCTCACGCTCCGCGCCGTGATCGCGCAGCGCCTCGTCCCGCGGGGCGACGGGAAGGGCCGCGCAGCCGCCATGGAGGTCATGCTCGTGACGCCGCGCATCCAGGCGCTGATCCGGCGCGGCGAGCTCGAGACGATCCGGCAGGCGATCGAGGAGGGCTCGAACGAGGCGCTACAGACCTTCGATCAGGCTCTCTTCGACCTCTTCCAGCGGAAGATCATCGGCCAGGACGACGCTCTCCGTTTCGCCGACAGCCCGAACAACCTTCGCCTCCGCATGAAAGGCATCCGCTAGGCCGCCCGGCCATCACGGGTCACCACTGCCATCACTGGCCGTCATGGGCGCCCGAGCGCCCGGCGCACGACGGGCAGGAGGCGCTCGGCGAGGGCCGCTTGCCCTTGCTCGTCCGGGTGGAGCCCGTCGTACGTCCGGCCTGGTACCACCCCGTCGAGGAAGTCCTCGACCAGCGTCGCGCCTTCGGTCCGAGCGATCTCGCGGAGCTGCGCCCGATAGCCATCCCCGGCCGCGTCGGGCAGGGAGATGTGCACGAGGATCACGTCGGCTCCCTGGGCGCGGATCCTTTGGGTGATCGTCCGGAGGTTTGCGATGGTGCGCTCGGGTGGCCAGCGTCCGAACATGTCGTTGACGCCGAGCTCGACGACGACGAGCCGGGGCCGGTGCGCGAGCACGTCCTGGTCGAGCCGGGCGAGTCCGCCCCCGGTGGTGTCGCCCGAGATGCCCGCGTTGACGACCGGGACCCCCAGAGTCTCGCCCAGTCGCTGGGGGAAAGCCACCTTGCTTGGGAGCCGGTGGCCCGACGTGATGCTGTCGCCGAGGAACACCACGGTGGAGCCAGCCGGAGGGGCGACGGCCCGAGGGGATCGGCGCTCCGCGCGGGGCCACAACGCCCACACCGCGCCGATCACGAGGAGGACGACTAGCAAGAGCGCCGCGCTTCGCCGCGAGCTCACGGCTCCGATCTTGCGGGGGTTCGGCGATTCCGGCAACCGGGTGTGGCGGAGCCGGGCACGGATTGCCGGTCTGGTACCATCGGGCCATGGGGCGCGTGCACCCCGGCGAGGGCGGCGGCGCGCGGGCGCGATACGGCCCGCCCACGCTCGACCGTCGGACCCTGCTCGGCATGGCGCTCGCGTGGGCGCTCGCGCCCTCCCGGCGGGCAGCCGGCGCGGTCGACACCCGGAATGGAGTCTTCACGGCCCGGGCAACGCTCATGTACGGCCTCTTCCGGTTCGAGGAGAGCGGGATCATCCAGGAGTCGATCGACCGGACCGAGGGGCGCTACGAGGTCCGCATTACGGGCCAAGGCCAGGAGATGACGACGGAGATCGAGTCGACCGGTGTTCTCCTCGACGGCCGCTGGGCACCGGTCCGCTTCCAGGACCGCTTCGTCGTCTATGGGCGGGAGTCGAGGCTCGAGATCACCTACGACTACGCGCGCCACGTCGTCCGATACCGCGGTCGGAGCGAGACGTTTCTTCTCCGCCGGATCCGCCTCACGGACGACACGCTGGCGCTGCCGGCGGGGACGCACGTCGACGACGTGGTGAGCGCCGCCCTGAACCACTCCGAGGGTCGGTGGCGGCCGGAGGCGAACGGCGCGCTGGTCACGAGGGTCGTGCGCCGGCAACGGGGCCCCCGCGAGGGTCCGGACGACGTGGAAGGCCGTTACCGGGCGGAGCTGGTGCCCTTCGAGCTCCGCGTGGGGCCGGACGCCGACGGTCGCCCCACCGCCCTCCTGGACATGACCCGGTTCTCATCGTGGGCGCGCGAGAACGAGCCAGCCCGGATCGTCTTCGGCGCCGACCGCCGGCCCGAGGCGATCACGGCGACGCTCATCCTCGGCACCAGCTTGTCGATCCGGATCGCGCCGGCGCCGGCCGCGGCCTCGTAGGGCCCGCCTGGTCCGCTAGGCGGCGGGCAGGCGGATGGTGAATGTCGTGCCGAGCCCGAGCTCGGAGTCGACGTCGATCGTCCCGCCGTAGCTCGAGATGATGCCGGAGACGATGGAGAGTCCCAGGCCCGTCCCGCTCTCCTTGGTCGTGAAGAACGGCTCGAAGATCCGCCGTCGCACGTCCGGGGGGATGCCGGTGCCGCTGTCGGCGACCGAGAGCAGGACCCAATCACCCTCGTGGCGTGTCTGGAGGGTGATGGACCCACCCTTGGGCAGGGCGTCCACCGCGTTCAGCACGAGGTTGATTAGCGCCTCGCGCAGCTCCGCGCCCCGGGCCTGGATTCCGGGCACGAGTCCGAGCTCCTGACGTACCAGGATCGGCGTGCCCCGGAGGTCGCTCTGAGACCACCGGGGGCGCACGATCTCGATCGCCTGGCGGACGACGTCCCGCAGGTCCACGCGCTCGAGCCGGCGGTCCACGTCCCGGCGGGCGAAGCGCCGGATGCGACCGACCGTCTCCACCCCGTCGCGCACCGCCTGCTCGATCGTGGTCAGACCCCGCTGGAGGCGCTCGGGCGAGGGCTCGTGCGCGATCAGCTGGGTGTGGCCGAGGATGGCCTGGAGCAGGTTGGTGAAGTCGTGGGCCATCCCCATCGCCAGCTGGCCGAGGGCGGACAGCTTCTCGGATCGTGTCAGCTGCTCCTCCCACCGCCGCTGCTCGGTGACGTCCCGCACGATGAGCAGGAGTCCCGTCTCCTCGCGCACGCCCCAGGGGATGGGCGAGCAGGTCGCAGTGAGATCCTGGACGGCCCGGTCGCCGTCCTGAAGCCGCAGCAGGACCGTCCGGCTCGCCCGCGGCGCCGCGAGCACCGGCTCGAGCTGGACCATCGCGGCCGGCGGCATCGCGTCCCCGAGTAGCTTGCCGCGCGCATCGTCCCCGGCCCGCCCGAACATGCGCTCGGCGGCGGGGTTCCACGTGACAACCCGGCCCGCCGGGTCGATGGCGACGATGGACTCGGTCGCCGAGTGGATGAGGTTCTCCAGGAAGGACTTCGCCTCCGAAAGCTCGCGGTGAAGGTTGGCATTCCGGACGATGAGGGCGACCGATTCCGAGAACATCCGGAGCAGCTCGCGCTCGCTCGGGTCCAGGTCGCGGCCGGTCTCGACGACCAAGGCGCCGAGGTGCCGGCCCTGCGCCACCAGGGGGAAGACCGCGCGCCCCGCTCCTTCACTCCCGGTGGGCTCCCCGGGATCGAGGAGCACCTGGACGCGCTCGTAGCCCGCGCCCTGCTGGAGCTGGTCGGTGATCGCGGCCAGCGTCCGGTCGAGGGAGGGATCGACGAGCACGGCGGTGGAAATCTGGCGCAGGATCTCGCCCTGGACGGCGCGCAGGGACTGCTCCGCGGCCTGCCGGGCCGCGGTGCCGAGGAGCGCGGACGTGCGCACCGCGGTAACCATTAGGTCGGTCACGGGCCGGAGCGCGGCCAGATCCTGAGTGCCCGGCGCCGGCGCCCGGCGGTGGTAGAGCGCGACGTGGGCCGAGACGCGGGGCGATCCCTCGTCCTCGGCCGGCACGACCACGGCGGCCTCGAAGCCGAGCGCGTCGAGCTCGGCCGGCCACGACAGGGGGCAGGCCAGGCCGGGCCGGACGCCGACAGGCTCCCGGACTCCCGGTAGCGCGCTCCGCCAGGCCTCGGTCACGGCGTCACCCACCATCGGGGCCAGCTCCGAGTGCACGATCGTCGCCGGCTCCGCGCCCAGGAACGACGCCGCGGCGGCGCCCGTTACGCGCCGGGCCTCGTGCAGCATGGCGCGCAGGAGGCCGGCGAGCTCTCCTCCCTGGACGGGATGCCGTCGCTGCCCGAGGTCGCGCATCTTGGCGATCAAGGGCACCAGTGCCCCTGGCCCGTCCGTGCGCTGCCGCCGCCGGGCGAGCGCCCGCTCGGCGGCCTCCTGGAGCTCTCGCGGCGCGAACGGCTTCACCAGATAGTCCATCGCGCCGAACCGCATTGCCCGCTGCACCGTGTCGAGTGAGGCGTAGGCCGTGATCATCACGACCTCGACGCTGGCGTCGATGGCTTTGACGCGCTCGAGGAGCTGGACGCCGTCCATCCGCGGCATCTTCACGTCCATGAAGATGACGTCCGGGCGGAGCCCGGGCAGGACCGCCAGCACCTCCTCGCCGCTGCCGGCCGTGAAGACCTGATAGCGCGGCTTGAGGATCATGCGGATGGCCTCGCGTGGCCCTTCCTCGTCGTCGACGACCAGTACACGCGGCTCGGTCATGCCGGCGCCCCCCTAGGTCTCAGTTCACTGGTGCGTTCGCGGCAGCGTCAGGACGAAGCGGATCTCGCCCTCCTGGCCACCGAGCGTCAGGCTCCCGCCGTGCGCCTCGACGATCTTCTGGGTCACGCCGGGCCCGACGTCGAGCAGCTTGTCCGAGGCGATCGCCAGCGGACTGAACAGGTGCTCTCGCTCGAGCACCGAGAGGATGGCGGGGCGCCCGGTGAGGGACAGGCGCACCCGGTTGGGGTCGTCCGGGGAGGTCTGCAGGTGGATGGCCACGCGCCCGTCGGCATCGACGCGGTTGGCGAGGAACCGGACGAGGTAGCCGATCGCCTTGGTCAGCTGTTCGCGATCGACCTTGACGAAGAGGCCCTCCTGGGGCGCGTAGAGGATCGCGGTCAGCTGGTCGGTGCGCTCTGGGACCTGGATCAGGAAGAGGCTCGCATCGCGTGGTCCCTTGGACCGCTCGAGGCGGACGGAGAGCTCCTCGACCGCGTCGTGGAGAAGCTGCCGGAGGTCGCAGAAGTCCACCTTGTAGTCGCGGTCGCCGGCGAGCGTGATGAGCTTGTCGACGAGCGAGATCAGGCGCTGCGTGTCCTTGCCGACCACCGAAAGGAACGTCTCCCGAAACTCCGGGTCCTCGTACCGGTTGGGGAGCAGCTCCAGGAACGTGTAGATCGACACGAGCGGGTTCTTGATCTCGTCGGTGAGGCGGAGCAGAACTCGGTTGAGGAGATCGAGGGTATGGCCCGCCTGGCGCTCCCGGTGAAGCTTATGCCACGGAGTCGGGTCGTCCAGGAGCATCACGGCGCCGCACGGAGCGCCGGCGGCGTCGAGGATCCTCGACGTGCTGACCTCGACGATGGTTTGGCGGCGGGACAGCTCCAGTTCGTGCTGCCGGAGCTCCCGGCCGCTCCGCATGGTCTCGTAGAGAAAGTCTCCGAGCGGAGAGGGCAGGACCCGTAGGTCCTGGCCCAGGACGTCCTTCAGCGACAGCTCTAGGATCTGCTCCGCCCGGCGGTTGAACCGGGTCACGCGCCCGGCGGCGTCGATGGTGATGGCGCCGCTCTGGAGGTGGGTCAGGACCTGCTCGATGAAGCTGTGCTGGGCCCGGACGGTGTTGAAGAGCGTGATGTCCTCGACCGCGATGGCGACCTGGCTGGCCAGCGTGAAGAGCCGCTCCAGGTCCTCGGAGGCGTACGGCTGTCCGGCGACCCGCGGCCCGAGCACGAGGATCCCCACCAGCTTCGCCTGGACCCAGAGCGGGACCGCGACCTCGCCTCCCAGGAGCTCGAGCTCCCGGGCCG
>DATAFX010000160.1:0-20742 GCA_036257195.1 Candidatus Methylomirabilota bacterium
CGGAGATCGGCGCCGCCTTCGAGGAGGTGGCTCGCGAAAGAGTGACGGAGCGCGTGGGGGAAGCCTCCGCGGAGTCCAATCACGCGCGCGCGACTCCGCACGATCCGCCAGAGCCCCCGTCGGTCCAGCGGCCGACCCCGAGCGTTCACGAAGAGCACGCCGGGGTCGACACCGCGGACGAGGCGGGGGCGCCCCCGCTCGAGATACGTGGCGATGGCGCGGCGGGCGGCGTCGCCGATCGGGACGAGCCGCTGCCGATCACGCTTGCCGCGGCAGACCAAGAGCTGGGCCACCAGGTCGACGTCCCCGGGCCGGAGCCCGACGAGCTCGGAGGCACGCAGCCCAGAGCCGTACAGGAGCTCCAGCATCGCGCGGTCCCGGCAGGCGCGCGGGCCGTCGTCGCCCGGGGACTCCACCAGCCGGGTGGCATCGGCCTTGGACAGGGCCCGCGGGAGCCGCCGCGGAAGCCTCGGCGTGTCGAGGAGCGCCGCCGGGTCGTCCCGGACGAGCCCGGCGCCTCGACCAAACCGATAGAGTCCCCGCATCGCCGCCAGGCCGCGGGCGAGGGTGCGTGGGCTCCGGCCGGCCCGGCGGAGCGCGTCCAGGTGGGCGACCAGGTCGTCGGGCCGAGCGTTCTCGAGGGTCCGCCGTCGCGTCCGGAGGAACCTGGCGAGTCGCGCGAGGTCGCGCCGGTAGGCGGCGATCGTTAGGGCGGAGTTCCCGGCCTCGACCCGAAGCCGCTCGAGGAATTCATCCACCAGGGCCTCGGCCGTCGAGGTCGCCGCGCCGTCTCTCATGCGCGCTGCTGGGAGTCGAGGAAGATCGTCACGGGACCGTCGTTTTCGAGGCGGACGACCATGCGCGCGCCGAAGCGCCCTTCCACCACCGGCACGCCGCCCGTCCGGAGCCGCTCGGCCACCTTTTCGACCAGCGGAGCAGCCACCTCGGGGGCAGCAGCACCCAGGAAGTCGGGGCGACGCCCCCGGCGCGTGTTGGCGAGCAGCGTGAACTGGGAGACGAGCAGGCAGCTCCCGCCGGTATCGAGCAGCGAGTGCTGGAACTTCCCGCGCTCGTCGTCGAAGATGCGGAGGTGGAGGATCTTGTCGGCGAGGTAGCTGACGTCTTCGGGGCCATCACCGGACGCGACACCGAGGAGGGTGACGATGCCCCGGTCGATGCTGCCGATCACCCGGCGATCCGCCTCGACCGACGCTCCGGTCACGCGCTGCAGCAGTGCCCGCATGTGGTCCGGTCTCGGACGAGTATATCAACGCGTTTCCTTGCGGCGCAAGGAACTCCTGCGCGCGCGACGCGTCAGCGCGCTCCATGCGAGGCGCACTTCTTCGGCGCCGAGCGCCGCGTGACAGCCGACGTAGGCTGCCGTCGACCCGACGATCACGACGGCCAGCCATGTCCCTTCGGCAAGCCGGCCGGGCGGCGGCGGTGCGAAGCGCCACACGGCGCCGATGAGCAAGGCCAGCCCGGCCGACACCCCAACGGTGCGGAGCCACGCGCGGCGGGCGCCGGGCGTGGGTCGGCCCGGCAGTCGGCGTCGGAGCAGGATAGTCAGCGCGATCGCGTTGGCCGTACTCGCGCCCGCGATGGCCAGAGCCAGTCCGACGTGCCCGAGGGGTCCGGCCAGGGCGGCGGACACCGCGCAGTTGAAGGCCGTCGCGCAGACGGCGACCTTGACGGGAGTCCGCGTGTCCCCGAGCGCGAAGAAAGCCTGCGCCGAGATCTTGGCCGTCGTCGATCCGACGATGCCGAGCGCGTACATGGCGACGGCCGCCGCGGTGCCGGCGGTTTCGGCCGGGCCGAAGCGGCCGCGCTCGTAGAGGACTCGAACGATCGGCTCGGACAGGACGAAGAGGCCGACGGCCGCCGGCATGCTGATGAACGTGGCGAGTCGCAGGGAGAACGACAGCGTCTCGCGGAGCGCCTGCTTGTCGCGACGGGCGGCCTGCTCCGACAGCGTGGGCAGCACGGCGGTCGCGATGGCCACCCCGAACACGCCAAGGGGGAACTCGACCAGCCGGTCCGCGTAGTAGAGGTAAGAGACGCTCCCCTTGGCCAGGAACGACGCGATGATGGTGTTGATGACCATGCCCATGTGGTTCGCCGACTGACCGACGATCACCGGCGTCACCAACGACAGGATGCGCCGGACCGCGGGGTGACGGAGTTCGATCCGCGGGAGCGCGAGCAGGCCACGGCCCCCCAGCCAGGGAAGCTGCAGCAGGAGCTGGCCCGCCCCGCCGAGGAGCACGCCGAGCGCGACTCCGATGACCGGCTCCGGTAGCCGCGGCGCGAGGACGAGTACCCCAACGATCATCCCCACGTTCAACGCCACCGGGGAGAGCGCCGGCAGGAGGAAGTGACGGTGGGCGTTCAGGATGCCCATCGCTACCGCGGCGAGCCCCACGAAGAACAGGTACGGGAACATCAGGCGAGCCAGGCGAACGGTCAGCTCGCCCACCGCGGGGTTCGTGAAGAAGCCGGGCGCCATGATGCGCACGACCCAGGGGGCGGCGAGGATGCCGAGCACGGTCAGGCTGCCGAGGAGGAGCACCATCACCCCCGTGACGGCGCGCAGCATCCGGAGGGTGTCGGCCCGGGGTCGGGTCGTCACGTACTCCGTGAGCACGGGGATGAAGGCCGACGAGACCGCGCCCTCGGCGACGAGGCGCCGCAGGAGGTTTGGCAGCCGGAAGGCAACGAAGAAGGCGTCGGTGGCCTCGCCCGCGCCGAAGGCCCGGGCGATGAGGAGGTCGCGCAGGAAGCCGAGGATCCGGCTGACGAGGGTGGCGGAGCTCACCACCGCCGCCGCCCGCGCCACGGTCCCCCGCGCCCCGGTGACGGGCGGCGACGGTGGGACCTCTACGGTGTCGGTGCCGATCGGGTCGTCCGCGCTCACTGGCGGGCCCGCCGGCCGGCGCGGGGACGCAGCGGCCACGGTCGCTCGCCGCCTAGGCCCGCGGCCGCCGGCTCACGGGGATCGCCGACATGTGGCCGTCAACCTTGACAGTCCCGGCGGGGCACGGTACGCTCCGGATCTGCGCCGTCGTCCGAGTCTGTCACGTTTGAGGAGGTGATCCCGATGGCCAACATCAAGTCCGCCATGAAGCGAATCCGCCAGAGCGAGAAGCGGCGCGTGCGCAACGCGGCCGTCCGCTCGACGGTCCGGACGTCGGTCAAGGGCGCGCGGGCCGCGATCGAGAGCGGCCAAGCCGACCAGGCCCGCGAGACCCTGCTCCGCACCATCCAGATCCTTGACAAGGCGGTCACGAAGGGCGTCGTTCACAAGAACACCGCCGCCCGCAAGAAGTCCCGCCTGACGCGACAGCTGAACGCTCTCGCCAGCCGCTAGCGCGCCAGCTCGGCGACCAGGCAGGTGAGGAGCGCACGGGGGTTTCCCGTCGTCCCCGTCTTGAGGGCCTGCTCCACCTCGAAGCATCGCGCCCCTGCGCGTGACAGGCCCTGGATCCCGACGGCCTGAGCCCGCGCGACCAAGCGCTCCACGGCCCAGTCCGGCCGGCGCCGCGGCAGGGCGCGCGCGGCTTCGCGGACGCCCGCGCCGGCGATCGCGGCCGGAAGCACTCTCCAGAGGTCACGGAGGTATCCCACGACCCAGGCGAGCAGGACGAGGGGTTCGTCGCCGGGGCCGAGCAGCTCGGACGCGAGCCGTAGCGCATCGGGGCGGCGCGCCTCCTCGAGGGCCTGCGTGAGCTCCCAGTACTGGCGGGACCGCGTCTCCCCGGCCAGGGCCCTCACGATCTCCTCGGACACCCGGCGGTCACCGCCGGCGTAGAGAGACGCCTTCTCCAGCTCCGCGGCGAGCCGGGAGAGGTTCTCCCCCACCAGGTCGACCAGCGCCTGCGCGGCGTCCGAGGCGAGGTCGAGGCCGGCCCCCCGTGCCCGCTCGCGCACCCAGCCGACCACCGCTCGGCCGGCCGGCGGCCGCACTTCCGCCTGGTCGGCCTCGGGCAGGACGCGGAGGCCGGCGGTCCGCCGGTCCGCGCCAGCGGCGACCAAGAGCACCGTCGTGCCATCCGCCGGCCATCCCGCGGGGCCTCGCCGCGCCTCGGCCAGGGCGTCGCGGAGTCGGTCGGCCGCCTTCGCCGGAAGCTCGGCGACCCCGCGGACGAGCAGCAGACGTCGGCCCGCGAAGAGCGAGAGCGACGCGCCGGTGCTGACGAGCGCCTCAGGGGTGGTCTGGTCGGCGTGGAGAACCTCGCGGTTCCAGTCGGCGGCCTGATCGTCGGACAGGAGAGCCCGGGTGAGGCGCTCCACCACGTCGTCGATGAGGAGCGGTTCCGGCCCGTGTAGGAGGACGAGCGGCGGGACACGCCCGGCCGCGGCGTCGCGGAGGAGGGCGGTGACCTCCAGCTCAGAACCCTTCGAAGGCGAAGCTGACGATGGCGCGGGCCACGTCCACCGCCGCCCGCTGGACGGCCTGGTTCTCACGGGCCAGGGTCTGGGTCACCTGGCCGGAGACCAGGAAGTCCGCCCGCTCCTCGATGCGGTCCTGCTTCCAGATGACCTTGTTCTGCTTGAGATCCTTGAACGTGAGCGCCAGGCCGATGATCAGGCGGTAGGAGGTAACATTCGTGCTGGTGTCGAACGACAGCCCGATCAGCCGGTATTCGACGATGGCGCCCTCCAGGACGGCGTCCGCCTCCTGAGCGTTGCGGGCGATCCGGGCTCCGCTCTGGACCACCGCCTGGGTCAGGGCCTGGGTGATGAAGTCCTCGATCCCCGGCTCGGCCGTCTTGTTCTGCAGGACCGGCACGTGGACCGTCTTGACGCCCGGCGGCATGCTCGTGCGGAGCGAGTACCCGCAACCTCCCAGGACGAGGAGCGCAGCGAGGGGCGCGAGGAGTCTCAGCGGGAGGCGCCGCCTCATGTCGGGGTCCCCGAGCCGCGCGTGACGATGTTGACGAGCCGGCCCGGCACGACGACGACCCGGGCGACCTCGCGAGCCTGGAGCCAGGGGCGCACCTTCTCGTCGGCGAGCGCCTCGGTGCGGAGCCGGTCCTCGGCGATCTCCGGCGAGACGACGAGCCGCGTGCGCACGCGGCCGTCGACCTGAACGACGACCTGGACCGCGTCCCGCTCGAGGGCCGCCGGGTCCGCCACGGGCCAGGAGGCCCGGAACACGCTTTCCCGCCGCCCGAGCTTCTCCCACAGCTCCTCGGCGAGATGGGGCGCGAACGGCGCCAGCAAGCGGACCAGCGTGTCGATACTCTCGGCGAGAAGACTCGCCCGCTCCTCTGCCGCCGCCCGGTCGAGCGACTCCGTCGCGTAGACGTGCGTCGCATTGACGAGCTCGTGGAGTGCGCTGATGGCGGTATTGAAGTGGAACTCCTCGATGTCGGTCGTGACGCGCCGGATGGTCTCGTGCACCGTGCGGCGGAAGGCGCGCCCCGGCGCCGAGAGGTCACCGGGCCTGGGCGCTGCCCCGCCGAGGGCGGCGCGGTGTGACTGGAAGAAGCGCCACACGCGGTTCAGGAAGCGGAAGGCGCCCTCCACTCCCTGGTCGCTCCACTCGAGGTCCTTCTCGGGCGGGGCCATGAAGAGCTCGAACACGCGGCCGGTATCGGCACCGTACGTGACGATGAAGTCGTCGGGGCTCACGACGTTGCCCTTGGACTTCGACATCTTCGCGCCGTCCTTGACGACCATGCCCTGCGTGAAGAGGTTCTGGAAGGGCTCGTCGAGCTTGAAGTAGCCGAGGTCGCGGAGGACCTTCGTGTAGAACCGGGCGTACAGAAGATGGAGGATCGCGTGCTCGATGCCGCCCGTGTACTGGTCCACCGGCATCCAGTAGTGGACCGCGTCGGCATCGGCGAGTCCCCCGACGTGCTGGGGCGAGCAGAACCGGAGGAAGTACCACGACGAATCCACGAAGGTATCCATCGTGTCCGTCTCGCGCCGGGCCGGCCCTCCGCAGCGAGGACAGGTCGTGTTGACGAATCCCGGCACGTCGGCGATGGGCGAACCGCCCTTACCCGTGATCTGGACGTCCTGCGGCAGTACGACAGGCAGGCGCTCCGGCCGTTCGGCCACCGTCCCGCACGACGGACAGTAGACGATCGGGATCGGGGCCCCCCAGTAGCGCTGGCGGCTGATCCCCCAGTCGCGCAGCCGGTAGTTGACCTTGGCCACGCCCAGGCCCTGGCCGACGAGCCAGTCGATCGCCTTTCGCTTCGCTTCGGCGACGGTCAGGCCGTCCAGGAAGCCCGAGTTGATCTTGACGCCGTCACCCATGTAGGCCTGGCCCGTCCACCCGGGCGGGCGCTGGACCGTCTCGATGATGGGGAGACCGTGCGCCTCGGCGAAGTCCCAGTCGCGCTGGTCCTCGCCGGGAACCGCCATGATGGCGCCGGTGCCGTAGCCCATGAGGACGTAGTCGGCCAGGAAGAGCGGGAGCTCGGCGCCGTTGAACGGGTTGACGGCGCGTGCCTGCAGGCGCAACCCGCGCTTCGGCCGGTCCGTGGCGAGCCGCTCAATCTCGGTCTCGCGCGCGACCTCGGCCTGGAACGCCGCGACCGCAGCGCCTTCCTCGGGGCCGGTGATGAGCTGGGCGACCAGGGGATGTTCGGGCGCCAGCACCGCGTAGGTCATGCCGAAGGAGGTGTCCGGGCGGGTCGTGAACACGCGGAGCGCGAGACCCGGACGGCCAGCCACCGGGAGGTCGAACTCCGCGCCCTCGCTCTTGCCGATCCAGTTGCGCTGCATCGTGAGGACGCGCTCCGGCCAGCCGGGAAGACGGTCACACCACTCGAGGAGCTCCTCCGCGTACTCCGTGATCTTGAAGTACCAGCTCTCGATGTCCTTCGTGACGACCTCGGAGTCGCATCGCCAGCAGCGGCCGGCCTCGACCTGCTCGTTCGCAAGCACCGTCTGGCAGCCCGGGCACCAGTTGACGCGGGCGCTCTTTCGGTACGCCAAACCACGCTCGAACATCCGGACGAAGATGAGCTGCTCCCACCGGTAATACTCGGGATCGCACGTGGCAACCTCGCGGTCCCAGTCGTACGAGATCCCGAGCGCCTTCATCTGGGCCTTCATCGTAGCGATGTTCTCGTACGTCCACACCGCGGGGTGTACGCCGTTGTCGATGGCGGCGTTCTCGGCGGGGAGCCCGAACGCGTCCCACCCCATCGGGTGGAGCCCGTTGTACCCGCGCATCCGCTTGTAGCGGGTGATCGCGTCGCCGATGGCGTAGTTCCGGACGTGCCCCATGTGGATCCGGCCGGAAGGGTATGGGAACATCTCGAGGCAGTAGAACTTCGGGCGGCCCGGCTCCTCTCTCACCCGGAAAAGTCCAGTCTCCTCCCAGACGCGCTGCCACTTCGTCTCGATCTCGCGGAACGGGTAGTGGTCGGTCCGGTCCAGGGCCACGGGTCGCTCGGGCCTCCTCAGATCAATTTCCATGCATATTTAGCAGATATCCCCCTCCGATGCAAGGCTTGATCGGCCCGCCGCGGACGGGGTCGCCGCCGGGCTGGCCCCTTGCTCCGGCTCGCGGTGGAAAAAGTCGTGGATGCGCTGCGCCAGCTTGGGAGTCACCTTAGGGACCGCCGCGAGCTCCGCGACCGAGGCGGTGCGCACCCGTCGCGCCGAGCCGAGCGATCTCAGGAGGTTCGTCCGGATGGACGGGCCGACGCCCGGGATCTGGTCGAGGACCGAGACGAGCGTGCGCTTCTGGCGAAGCTTCTTGTGGTAGGTGATGGCGAAACGGTGCGCCTCGTCCCGGATACGCTGGAGGGCCTGGAGCGCCGGCGAGGCGAGGTCCAGCACGAGGGGGTGGAGGCTTCCCGGGTGGTAGACCTCCTCCTCGCGCTTGGCCAGGGCGACGATGGGCAGGTAGTCAAGCCCGAGCTCCTCCAGCACCCGCGAACCGGCGTTCAGCTGACCGCGGCCGCCGTCGAGCAGGACGAGGTCGGGCAGCGTTCCCCCGTCCTCGAGCGCCTTCCCGTACCGCCGCCGTAGGACCTCGGCCATCATCGCGAAGTCGTCCGCGCCGGGCACGGTCCGGATCTTGAACCGCTTGTAGTCATCTTTCTTCATCGCGCCGGCTTCCCACACGACCATCGAGCCGACCGCTTCCTGCCCCTGGATGTTGGAGATGTCGAAGCCCTCGATGCGGTGCGGCGCGTCCGGCAGGCCGAGCTCCCGCCGGAGCTCCTCGGCCACGACCTGGCGGCGGCTCGAGCGGGCCAGGAGGTGGGTCTGGAGGGCCAGCGCCGCGTTCTCCTCGGCCATGGCCACCAGCTCCCGCTTCCGGCCGCGCTGGGGGACCAGGAGCTCGACGCGCCCTTCGCGCAGCTGGGCCAGCCACTCCCCGAGCAGCGCCTCCTCCGGCACCTCGGTCGAGAGGAGGATCTCCCGGGGCGGCACGACGCTCTTGGAGTAGAACTGCCGGAGGAGCGCCGAGAGGAGCTCGCCGTCGGTGGCGCTGCCGAGCTTGTCCAGGAAGAACGCCTCACGGCCGAGGAGGCGCCCTCGGCGTACGAAGAAGAGCTGGACGCACGCCTCCGAGCCCTGCCGGGCCAGGCCCAGGATGTCCTGGTCCTCCGGCTCGACCGAAATGATCTTCTGGCGCTCGCGGACGGTGTTCAGCGCTTGGATCTGGTCGCGGAGAATGCCCGCCCGCTCGAACTTCTCCTGGGCGGCGGCCTCCTCCATCTCGGTGGTGAGGCGACGGGCCAGGTCCTCGTCCCGCCCCTCCAGGAAAGCCTCCACGTCCGCGACCGTCCGGGCGTAGCCCTCGCGCGTCTCCTGACCGGTGCAGGGCGCGTTGCAGCGGTGGATGTAGTACTGGAGGCACGGGCGCTCGGCCGTTCCATCGATCTTGATGCTGCAGGTCCGCAGAGGGAACAGGGCCCGCACCAGGCGCAGGGTCTCGCGGAGGGCGGTAGCCGGGTAGAAGGGCCCGTAGTACGTCGCGCCGTCCTTCTGGACTCGCCGGGCCACCAGGAGCCGCGGGAACTCCTCGTTGGTCGTGAGTCTGAGGAACGGGTAGTGCTTGTCGTCGCGCAGGATGATGTTGTAGCGGGGCCGGTGGCGCTTGACCAGGTTCGACTCGAGGATCAGCGCCTCGAGCTCATTGGCGGTGACGATGTAGTCGATGTCCACGATGTGATCGACCAGCGCGTCGGTCTTCGCGTCCCGAGTCCGCGAGGCCTGGAAGTAGGAGCGGACGCGGGCCCGGATCGACGCGGCCTTGCCGACGTAGACCACCTGGCCCTTGGCGTCCTTGTAGAGGTAGACGCCGGGCCGGTCCGGGAGGCGCTCGAGCTTCTCCGTCAGATCCATTCCTCGCCCCACTGCTCTTGATCTTACGCGCTTCTCCTCGCGGGCGGGGGTGACGCGGAGCGGAGTCACGCATGGCCCCGCCTCGATGGGTGAGGGCCGGCGTCAGTCCCGGACGGACAGGTCGCGCCGGCGGAGGGCGCGCAGGCGGTCGCGAAGCTCGGCCGCTCGCTCGAAGTCCAGGCGCTTCGCGGCGTCCTTCATCTCGCTCTCGACCCGCTTGACGGTCTCGGCGAGGGCCTCCGCCGACTCGAAGCCCTCGTCCGGCGTCTCGGCTTCGACGGTGTAGTAGTCGCGCTCCTCGACCGAACGCAGGACGTCCCGGATGGACCGGCGGATGGACTCGGGGGTGATCCCGTGCTCGGTGTTGTAGGCAGCCTGGCGCGCCCGCCGCCGCTCGGTCTCACCGAGGGCGGTCCGCATCGAATCGGTGATCTTGTCCGCGTACATGATGACCTCGCCGCGGACGTTCCGGGCGGCGCGCCCGGACGTCTGGACGAGCGAGGTCGCCGAGCGGAGGTAGCCCTCCTTGTCGGCGTCCAGTATCGCGACCAGGGACACCTCTGGGATGTCGAGGCCCTCACGCAGCAGGTTGATGCCGACCAGGGCGTCGAACTTGCCGAGCCGGAGATCCCGGATGACCTCAACGCGCTCGAGCGTGTCGACGTCGGAATGGAGGTACCGCACGCGAAGCCCCATCTGAAGGTAGTACTGGCTGAGATCCTCCGCCATTCGCTTGGTGAGGGTCGTGACCAGCACCCGCTCGTTGCGCTCGGCCCGAGCGCGGATCTCCTCCATGAGGTCGTCCACCTGATCGCCAGCGGGACGCACCGTGATGGCTGGATCCGTGAGCCCCGTGGGGCGGATGATCTGCTCGGCCACGGCGCCGTCGGACTTGTCGAGCTCGTAGGCCGTCGGGGTGGCGGAGACGTAGAGCACCTGGCCCACCGCGGCCGTGAACTCGTCGAAGGTGAGCGGCCGGTTGTCGAACGCCGACGGCAGCCGGAACCCGTATTCGACGAGCGCTTCCTTCCGGGACCGATCGCCGTGCAGCATCCCGCGCAGCTGGGGCACGCCGACGTGGCTCTCGTCGATGACCACCAGGGTGTCCTTCGGGAGGTAGTCGATCAGCGTGGCCGGGGTCTCCCCTGCCCGGCGGCCCGCGAGGTGGCGTGAGTAGTTCTCGATCCCGTGGCAGTAGCCGATCTCCCGCAGCATCTCCAGGTCGAATAGCGTCCGCTGCTCGAGACGCTGGGCTTCGAGCAGGCGGTTGTGGGCGCGGAAATACGTCAGCCGCTCGGCCAGCTCCGCCTTGATCGACTCCATCGCCCGCTCGAGCTCCTCGGCGGGTGTGACGTAGTGGCTGGCCGGGTACACGGCGGCGCGGTCGACGCGCTCCAACACCTGGCCCTTCAGGGGATCGATGCGGTGGATGGCCTCGACCGTGTCCCCGAACAGCTCGATGCGGAGCGCCACGCTCTCGGCGGACACCGGGAAGATCTCGACCACGTCGCCACGGACTCGGAACGTCCCGCGGCGGAAGTCGTAGTCGTTCCGCTCGTACTGGAGGGCGACGAGCTGCCGCAGGATGTCGTCGCGCTCCCGCTCCTCTGCCTCCGCCACCTCCAGGTGCATCCCGTGGTACGTCTCGGGCGAGCCGAGCCCGTAGATGCACGAGACCGACGCGACGATGACGACATCCCGTCGCTCGAACAGCGACTTGGTCGTCGAGTGGCGCATCCGGTCGATCTCGTCGTTGATGAGCGCGTCCTTTTCGATGTAGGTGTCCGACTGCGGGATGTACGCCTCCGGCTGGTAGTAGTCGTAGTACGAGACGAAGTACTCGACCGCGTTCTCCGGGAAGAAGGCCTTGAACTCGCCGTACAGCTGAGCGGCCAGCGTCTTGTTCGGCGAGATGACCAGGGTCGGGCGCTGGAGTCGCTCCACGACCGACGCGACCGTGAATGTCTTGCCGGACCCGGTCACGCCCAGGAGCGTCGCGTGGGCACGCCCGGCCCCGAGCCAGTCCACCAGGCGCCCGATGGCGCCGGGCTGATCGCCCTTGGCGGCATAGTCCGAGACGAGACGGAACGGTGGCATGGGCTCCTATCAGTGTACGCGCGGGACGCCGGGGTGCTCAGGCGCCCGACGGGAGAACTGCCGGGACCGCGTGGAGGTACTTCCGCCAGGCGTCGAGGAAGAACGATGCGTGCGGGTGGCGCAGGAGATGCACCGAGAAGAGAAACTGCGGGTGCGCCGGCGTCCGGACCAGCAGCATGCCCGCCTCGTCGGCGGTCCGATTCCCCTTGTAGAGGTTGCAGCGCAGGCAGGCCGCCACCACGTTCGTCCACGTCGTCCCGCCCCCGCGGGATCGCGGCACCACATGGTCGACCGTGAGCCGGTCTCCCCGGCGCCCGCAGTACTGGCACGTGTAGTGGTCGCGCCGCAGGATGTTCTTCTTGTTGAAGGCGACCCGCTCCACGAAGGGCTTGCGGATATACATCATCAGCCGGATCACCGATGGCAGGTGGAAGGTGTGCGAGGGGGAGCGCACGACCCGGGGGGAGGGCTCGACGGTCTCGGCTTTGCCACTGAGGAGGAGGGTGATCGCGCGGCGGGCGTTGGTGAAGTGGAGGGGCTCGAAGCTCCCGTTGAGCACTAGTACGGCGACTTCATCCATATGCCATCGCATGATACGGAGAGGCCATCGGACCTGTCAACCGCGCCGGTCGCCGGGATCCGGCCGCGGTTGCCGGGGGTCTCCCCGGGTGGTCAGCGCCGGGAGAGGTGGGTGAGGAAGAAGCGGAGGTTGGCCGGGCGCTCGGCGAGCCGGCGGAGGAAGTAGCCGTACCAGTCTTCGCCGAAGGGCACGAAGACGCGGAGCCGGACCCCCAGATCGAGGAGCGTCCGGTGTAGGTCCGGGCGGATGCCGTACAGCATCTGGAACTCGTAGCGGCCGGGCGCCAGACCGAACTCGCGCGCCCGGTCGGCGATGACCCGGATCAGCCGCTCGTCGTGCGTGGCGAACGCCGCGTACGCCCCGGCGGCCTGGGCCTCCTTGGACAGGACCATTCCAGCCAGGCGCGCGTAGTTGCGGTCCACGTCCGTCTTCCGGGCGAACGCGCGGTCCGAGGGCTCCCGGTAGGCGCCCTTGCAGAGGCGCACGCGGAGCCCTCCCGGCACGAGCCCGCGGAGGTCGGCCTCCGTGCGCCGGAGATAGGCCTGCAGCACGCAGGCCACGTTTCGCCAGCGTCGCCGGAGCCGCCGGTAGATCGCCAGCGTCCGCTCCGTGTAGGCCGACCCCTCCATGTCGATCCACATCCAGGTCTCGCCGGCTCGCGCGAGGACCCGCTCGACATTCTGGAGCGCGACGTCCTCCCCTAAGTCGAGGCCGAGGTGTGTCAGTTTCAGCGACGGCACCACGCTCAGCCGGCGGCGATGGGCCTGGTCGATCAGGTCGCAGTAGACGTCGGCGGCCGTCGCGGCCGCGGCGTGCGTGGTGACGTTCTCGCCCAGATACGTGACGCCCGTCTGGAGCCCGCCAGCCTCCAGGCGCTCTAGGACGTCGAGCGCATGGGCCGCCGTCTCTCCGGCGACGAAGCGCCGGACCACCCGACGCGACACCGGCAACCGCTCCAGACCTCTTCCGATCGCGGGTTTGGTGGAGAGGCGCAGGAGGGTTTCGCGAAGCACGATGGCGACCTCGAGATCCTCAGAGTGCAGGGACTCGACGCGCGCTGCGGAGTGCGTCCGAGCGGGAGTCTAGCAAAGCGCGGAAGAGGCGGTCAAGGAAACGCCGCTTGGTGACGCCGCGTGCCGAGCGCGTCGGGCGGGCTCCGTCAGTCTCGCGTGGCGATGGGAAGCCCGAGCCAGAGAAGCCAGCCCCCCACGACTGCGAAGAGAAGCCAGATGCCGATGACGAGCGCCACGCCGGCACGACTGACCGGCTGCTCGGCCATGACCTGCGCCCGCTGCCGGCACTCGTTCAGAACGGGCCCGGGAACGAGCCGACGGACCAGGAGCACGCCGATCGGAATCAGGACCAGATCGTCGAGATAGCCCAGAACCGGAATGAAATCGGGGATCAGGTCGAGCGGGCTCAGCGCGTACGCGACCACGGCGGCCGCCAGTGCCTTCGCATACCAGGGGACACGCGGATCCCGGCAGGCGAGGTACAGGGCGAGCACTTCCCGCCGAAGCAGTCCCGCTCGTTCGCGCCAGCGCATGCGCCCTGGCGGGACTTTCCTCACCCGCTCGCCAGCGCAGCGGGCTGGCGCCAGCCGATGGAGTCGAGAAGAATGCCCTCGCGGAGCCCGGCATCCGAGACCACCGCGGTGGGAAGGCCCAGGCCGGCGAGCGCCTGGGCGAGCACGACCGCGCCCGGCACGATCACGTCGGCACGGCCGGCCTCGAGCCCGGGGACTCGCGCGCGGTCCGCGAGCGGGAGCGCGGCGAGCCAGGTCGTCAGCCGCTCGATGGCGAGCGGGCTCAACCGGTGGCCTTGCACCCGTGCGGGGTCGTACGCCCGGAGACCGAGGTCGAGCGCGGCCAAGGTCGTCGGGGTTCCCGCCGTCGCGACGAGCGTTGCCGGACGGTACGGACGTACCCGAGGCCACACCTCGTCACGGAGCCGGGCGTCCACGTGTGCTCGGCACGCGGCGAGCTCACCGGCCGCGACGTGGTCTCCCCCGAAGAAGCGCTCGACCAGCGGGACTACCCCCAGCGTGATGCTGACGGCGGTCAGGATGCGGGCACCCTCGGCGACCAGCACCTCGGTGCTCCCGCCCCCGATGTCGAGCAGCGCGAGCGTTCCGGCGACGGGGCCGAGGCCCCAGGCAGCGCCGCAGAGCGTCAGGCCGGCCTCCTCCTCGCCGCTCACGACGCGGGCACGGATGCCTGGTTCCGCCCGGAGGCGGGCGAGGAAATCGCTCCCGTCGCGCGCCTGACGGACGGCGGCGGTGGCGACCAGGAGGATCTCCGTCGCGCCGAGGGCCTGGGCTCGATCCCGGTAGCGGCGGATGACAGCCAGCGTCCGCTCCATCGCGACGGGGTCAAGCGTGCCCCGTTGCGCCAGTCCCTCGCCGAGCCGCGTGACGACCTGGTCGGTCCATTGCGGGACGAGACCGGTTGCCGGATCGGTCTCGGCGACCAGGACGCGAACCGTGTTGGTCCCGAGATCGATCGCGGCGAGCAGTCGCGTCACCTCGGTCGAACCGAGGCGCGCTCGATCAGCTTGGCGACGGTGGCCCGGAGCGTGTCGAGGCCGACAGGCTTCTCCACCATGGCGTCCACGCCCTGGCCCTCGAGGGTCGGCTGGTCCATCCGGCCGGGCCAGCCCGTCATGAGAATCACCGGGACGCCGGGACGCGCCCGCTTCGCGGTTCGGGCGATCTCGAGCCCGGAGCCACCGGGCAGCACGAGATCCGTCACGACCAGGTCCACCGGCTCGCGACCGAGGACCGCCACGGCGTCGCCGACGTCGCCTGTCGCGTGGACCCGGTAGCCGGCCCGCGTGAGGCCCTCGACGAGCGTCTCGCGGATCGCCTTGTCGTCGTCGACGATGAGGAGCCGGCGCGGCTCCGTTGGCGTGGGCTCGGGCCGCCCCGCGGGAGTCCGCAGCCCGGAGGCCGTCGGCAGGCGGAGACGGATCGTCGTCCCCTCCCCCGGCGCGCTCTCAATGTCGAGCTCACCGCGATGACGGGAGGCCATGGCGCGGACGACGGTCAATCCGACTCCGAGCCGCCCGGGTCCCTTGGTTGTGAAGAACGGCTCGTCCGCCCGAGCGCGGGTCGGCGCGTCCATGCCCCGTCCCCGATCCGTGACCGTCAGCTCGACGTGCGTGGTGCCGTTCCAGCGGAGCCAGACGGCCACCGAGCCGTCACGGTCCGCCGCTTCGCGCGCGTTCTGCAGGAGGTGGTGGAGGGCCTGACGAAGCTCGTCGGGATCCACGCGCACCGGCGGCACCGGCTCGAGATCGAGCGTGACTGCCGGCACGCTGCCTTCGTGGGCCCAGAGGCGCTCCGTTGCCCGGACCGAGTCCCGCACCGCGGCGGCGAGGTCGACGGGGGCCGCCGGGCGCGCACCCGAGCCTGGCGCGAAGCCGAGAACCCGGCGGACGCCTTCTGCGACCCGCCACGCCGCTTCCTCCGCGTGCCCGAGATCCCGGCCGGCCGCCACGTCCGTGACTCGATCCCGCACCGCCGCCAGGCGGCCGAGGACGACCGCCAGCAGACTGGCCATGTCCCCGAGGGGCGCGGCGCCGGCCTCGGGGGCTGAGGCGGACGGCGGTGGGCCGGCGAGGGGGCGGAGCGACTCGGCGTACAGGCGAGCGTTCCGGAGCGCGAGGGCAGCGGCGCGCTCGAAGGGCTCGGGCAGAATCGTGCCGCCGGTCTCGAAGCCACCGAGGGCGATGAGGGCGACTAGCTTGCCGTCCACCGACAGCGGGAGCACGGCTCGAAGCGGGACGCCGAGGCAACGGCCGAGCCCGGCGTCGCCCTGATCTTCCGGGGTGCGTATCCACGTGCGTCCCGTTGCCACGACCGTCTCGAGCGTGGGGTCAGGGCCGTGCACGGAGGCGTCATCCGGCACGCCCGCCGCCCCCGCCACGACGAAATCGTCGCCCTCCGGCATCAGGACCGCGGCCGCGTCGGCCCTCAGGCGAGCCGCCACCTCCGTCGCCACGGCTCGCGCCGTTTCGGCGGGGTCGAGGGTGGCGAAGAGCGCGAGCGGAATCGGCTCGGCCCCGGCTCCGGCCGGCGGGGCCCGGAGAGCGTCGGCGAGGCGGTCGGCCACGGTCACGAGCGCGCTGATCGCCTCGTGGTCGAACGGGACCGGTCGCCAGCGACCCACCAGGAACGCGCCCGCGGGCGGACCGTCGCGGTTGCCGAGGGGGATCGCCAGTGCGGCGCCCAGCCCGTGGCGGTCGAGGAGGCCGTCCGGGCCGCCGAGACCGGGACCGGCCTGGACGACCTCCGCGGAGTGAATGGCGCGACCCACGATCCCGTCGTCTGCGCGTGCCTCGACCGGAAGGCGAAAGCCGCGCTGGGCGAGCACGGTCGGGGGATCGTCGCCGGCCAGCCGCAGGATCGCCGCGCAGTCGGCACGGGCGTGCGTCAGGGCCCGGTCGATTGCGAGGAGGCATGCCTCGGACTGGCTCGTGCCGCGGCCGACGGCGAGAAGACTCTCCAGTCCGGCGAGTCGGGAGCGGACACTCTCGTCCAGGAGCGCGCCCGGCGGCACCGCGGCTGCCCCGGCTCCGACGACCTCCGCCAGTGCGTCGAGACGGCGAGTGATGCCGGCGAGGGCCTTCCGGATCTCGCCGAGCGACCCTTCCTCGCCGCTCACGGTCGGGAGTATAGGAACCGGCCGGGGCGCGGTCAACGGCTTCCGGTCGACCGCGGGACGGGCGCAGTGGGCGGAGGGAGGGCGGCCCGTTGGGCCCGGGCGGGTCCCGGGGACGGGCTCGGATCGGCCGTGGCGGGACGCGGCGCCGGAGGGGAACCCCCCGGCGCCGTCCCGGCCTCTCGGAGAGGTGGGCGGGACGGCGCCTGAGGGCGGTAGCGACGCCTACTTCTTCAGGGTTCGGATGTAGTGGATGATCTGCCAGCGCTCGGCCTCGGGCAGCGCGGCCCAGGGCGGCATCGCGCCGCGACCGGTGCTGATCTTCCAGAACAAGCACCCATCGGACTCCTGCTGCACCTTCGCCGACGTCCAGTCCGCCGGCTTCGGGTTGAGCGCCGCGGCGCCCGGCCCATCACCCTTGCCCGAATCGCCGTGGCACGCGGTGCAGGCCTTGTCCACCGTGTGCTTCTTGCCGGCGGTCACAGCGGCGTCACTCTTCGCGACCGGGTTCTTCTTCGCCTTCTCGGCGGCCGGACAGGTCCAGGCGGCCTGAGCCTGCGCCCAGGCGGGCGCGATTGAGGCGGACACGGCTAGGAGGGCGGCGAGCGTCACCGCCCCGCCCAGAATGAGACGACGCACCATGGAAGCCTCCTCTCGGACAGCAGTCTCTGTGTGATTGGACGCGCAGGTCGTGATTGAATTCACAAAGCCTAGTCCTTGTGTATCACCGAAGCGGCGGAGGGGTCAAGCGTCGACGTCCAGTTCGGCTCGCCCGGGGATGCCGCTCGCCTCCACCACGGGAGCGAGTAGGACGAGCATCCCGGCCAGGAGCCCGTAGGCGCCGGCCAGGAGGCCGGGCCAGGGCGACCCGCTTCGGCCGGGCCAGAAGAGCCCGCCCGACTCGAGGGGTGAGTGGATCACCCCCGAGAGGCTGCCGAGGCTGGCCACGGCCAGGAACGCCGCCGCCGCCACGAGCCGCCGGTCGATGATCATCGCGGCGGCCGCCGCCCAGAGGAGCGCCGACAGGATGAAGCCGTTGCCGAGGAGACGAAGGGACTGGAGCGCCGTCGCGGCCTCGCCTCGTATCGCGCGAGGGTCGAGCCCGAGCCCCCCGAGGATGCCGCTCAGCTCGATCATCACGAGCGCCGCGACCGTGGGCACGAACGCGAGCGCCACCGCGGGGGCGTGACGGGCGGGGGTGGCGAGGAAGGCCTGGGCGGTGATCTCGAGGCCCACGAAGATGAGGATCGGGGCCACTGCCGCCTCCGGCACCAGGCCGACTAGGACCGAGATCATCCCCGCCATCGCCCCGAGTCCGATTAGGAGCCCGGTGGCCAGCGTGTACCCCGCGCGCGCGCCCATCGCCTTGTAGGCGGGATGGCCGACGTACGGCGTATTCTGCACGACGCCGCCCGCCACGCCGGCGAGGATCGTGGCGAGGGCTTCCGTGAGCAGGATGTCCCGGGTCCGGTAGCGGTCGCCGGCGGCGATGGCGCTCTCCGTGTTGTCGATCCCGCCGATGACCGTGGCGAGGGCGAAGGGTAAGGCGACCGACAGCGCTCCCCAGGTTTCCCCGAGGGCGTCGATCCAGGCGAGCGTCGGCCAGGGCACCGCCAGGCGCCACTCGCCCGGCACCGCCAGGGCGTGGCTGCCCGGCCCAATCCCCGCCCAGCGTTCGACCGCGTAGACGGCGCCGCCCACGACGACAGCGGCGAGCGCGCCGGGTACCCGGCCGGGCAGCCCGATTCGCGCGACGAGGGCGACGAGGATCAGCCCGAGGGACACGAATCCCACCAAAGGGTCGGCGATGACCTTGAGCATGGGCAGGAACGCGATCAGCAAGATGGAGACGCCGGCGATCGACCCGAGGAGCCCCGCGCGCGGCACGATGCGCCGGACCCACTCCCCGGTGAACGCCAGGGCGAGCTTCGCCACGCCCATGGCGATGGTGACGCCCATCCCCACCTTCCAGGCCAGGACGGGGTCGCGCGTCGCGAGCATCGTCGGCCCGAGCACGCCGAACGTGACGCCGAAGAGCGAGGGGGTGTCGATCCCGAAGGGCATCGCGGTCACGTCGGCACGCCCGGTCTCTCGCGCGAGCCGCCTGGCGAGCCACGTGTACCAGAGGTCCCCCGCCAGAACGCCCAGGGCCGTCCCGGGCACGATCCGGTAGAGCACCAGGTCCGCCGGAAAGCCGAAGACGCCGACCAAGAGGCCGGCGAGCACGACCAGATTGGTGAGGTTGTCGACGGCGAGGCCGAAGAACGCGTTCACGTCCCCGGCGGCGTACCAGCGGCCGGTGGCTTCGCGACGGCCCTCCCCGGCCGTCATGGGCCCCCTGCCCCGGGCGGAGCCAGGAGCGTCAGCCGGTGAGCGGAGCGGTTCGAAGGAGCTCCTGGGCCGCGGCCCGGATCCGCACGCCCAACGCCTCGCACCACGCGAAGCGCGTCCGCCCCGCGGCGACCTCGGCGAACTCGAGCTCGATCGCAGGCGATCCCGGAGGCGGATGGACCCGGCCCTCGAGGGTGAGCCGCACGCCGTAGGAGCGACCCTCGCGGGCGACGCCGGTCTCGAGGATCACCTCGATGCGAGAGCTCTCGCGCTTGGCGTGGGAGCGGGCGAAGCTGGACAGCCAGCTGCCAATCTCGTGATAGTCGGCGGGAATGTTCGGGTTCATTCGTGACGCGATCGCACCCACCCGCCGGCCGCCGCGCACCCCGAGAAGAACGGGAGGCGTGGCGGCCGCACGGGCGGACGATCAAGGAGCAGCGGGGCTCAGCACTCGTTGAAGCCGCACCCGTAGCACTTCTTGCAGCCTTCCTCGTAGACGAACGTCGCCTGGCCGCACTCGGGACACATGTCTCCCGCCACGAGCTTCCCCGCGGGCGCCGCCGACGGCTCGGCGTCCTCCACCCGGGGTTGGCCCAGGTGCTCCGCCAGGACGCGGGCGATCCCGTCTGGGAGCGACAGCACGCGCTGCGGTCCGAACCCGAGCGGTCGGCCGCCCCCGATACCGGAGAGCTGGGCGACGATCTCCTCGAGCCGCCGCTTGGTCGAGAGCGGGGATGGCATGCGGAGGGCGAGGGAGATCAGGCGCCCCATCGCCTCTGCGACCGCCATCGTGTCGGAGCCCGCCTTCCCCACCGAGACGAAGACCTCGAAGGGCTCGCCGTTGCCGTGCTCGTTCACGACGATGTACGCCGTCCCGAGCGGCGTCTCCACCCGGTACGTCCGGCCCGTCAGACTGCGCGGACGGGGCTTGACGACCGCCGGTGGGGGCGCTTGGGCGGCCTCCCCGCGCTTGTCGGCCCGGCCCGTCTTGGTCCCGACGTGGAGGACCCCCTCCTTGCAGCCGTCCCGGAACACGGTGATGCCGAGACAGCCGAGTTCCCAGGCGAGGAGGTAGGCGCGCCCCACGTCGTCGAGGGTTGCCGAGTTCGGGAGGTTGATGGTCTTCGACACGCCGTTGTCCGTGTACTTCTGGAAGGCGCCCTGGTGGCGTACGTGCCACTCGAAGGGCACCTCGTGGGCCGTCACGAAGACGCGCTGGACCTCCTCCGGCACCCCGGGCAGTCCGTGGACCACGCCGCGCTTGGCGACCTCCTCCATGAGCCCATCCGAGTGGAAACCCCGCTCCCGGGCCACCTCGGAGAAAATCGGGTTCGTGAAGGGCAGGACCCGGTCGCCCACCTTGTGGGTGAAGGCGATCGCAAAGGCCGGCTCGACCCCGGACGAGCACCCGGCGATCATCGAGATCGTTCCGGTGGGCGCGATGGTCGTGACGGTCGAGTTCCGAAGCGGCCGCCCGTGCTTGTAGATCGACCGTGACCAGTTGGGGAACGGTCCCCGCTCCTCGGCGAGCTTGGCCGACTGGTCGTGCGCCTTCTCGTTGATGAACGCCATGAGCCGGTCCCCGAGGTCCAGGGCGGGCTGGCTGTCATACGGGATCCCCATCCGGAACAGGAGGTCCGCCCAGCCCATGACGCCGAGTCCGATCCGGCGGTTGGCCTTGACGGTCTCGTCGATCTCCGGGAGCGGATACGGGTTGACCTCGATCACGTCGTCGAGGAACCGGACCGACAG